>CAZEDR010000314.1:3630-3840 GCA_964510975.1 uncultured Melioribacter sp.
ATTGCCTATTATCCTTTTAATGGAAATGCTAATGATGAAAGTGGGAATGGAAATAACGGTAATGCTCAAGGTGCGACATTGACAACAGATAGATTTGGGAAATCTAATTCGGCTTACTCCTTTAATGGAGTTAATGCATATATATTTATAAATAACAGCTTTTCTTTTTCAAATTCATCTTTTACAATATCAGTCTGGGCGAAACGTGAT
>CAZEDR010000315.1:0-3825 GCA_964510975.1 uncultured Melioribacter sp.
TTTACATACTAACAATTGCTGGTGTGTTTATACTTAGAAAAAGATTGCCAAATGCTGAGCGTCCATATAAAGCATTTGGCTATCCATATCTTCCGGCGCTGTATATTTTTCTGGCTGCATCAATTTCAATTATTCTATTAATCTACAAACCAGATTCCACTTGGCCAGGTTTACTAATTGTCGCTCTCGGAATTCCGGTTTATTTTATTTGGAATAAATTTCGCGCTAAATCGGAAGTGAAAGAATAAATCATCGAAGTGACATTGTGCAAACAAAAAACCCCGTTCATCAACTGATAAACGGGGCCTTCTTTTAATATCGCTTTGAGTTTTATAACGTATCTTCTTTCTTTTCGTCATATCTCACAACATGTTTCTTTCTTCCTTTCAAGAAGAATGCAATAACTAAAAATACAATTACTGCGCCGCCGCCAATATAAACCCAATTAAGTGAAGAGCCTGGAGCTACTTTCTCTTTCCACTTTGCAATGTGTGAATCAATTGAGTCTTTGTTCGCATCGGTCATCATATTGTTTTCAATCAGAATTGGAATCCAAACCGGTTCAACAACTTTGAAATAAACGCTGTCTGTAAAAGCATAATAAATATTCTCGGTTTCCGAAGAACTTTTTACCCCAAGATTTTTCATTTCATCGCCCACAAAGGAGGAAACACTGTTTACAAACTGATCGCCCGACTTGAACTGCAAAAGAGAAATTTTCTTTTCTCGGAAGAGTTTGTTAACCTGTCCCCACATTTCATCGTTAACACGGAAGTTCCAATCAGCAAACATTGCGTCTATGTTTGCAATCTGAGCGGTCTTGTCTTTTCTGTTCAAATATACACCTGCTAACTTAGGTCCAATTTGTCTCCAAACTTTATTGAAGTCTTTATATTGTTTTTTCATTTCGCCAAGATCGTCCGGAGTCATCTGTGTTACTTTCATAAACTGGATGTTGTCCGCAATCGTTCTTTCTACATTAAAGAATAAATTTCCCGCGTCAACTTTAGTATATATGTTTTGTTTTTCTGCTTCATTCATTCCGTTTGGCATCTGTACAAACTCGGCAAGCAAGCTGTCAACAATTCCGCGAACTAATTCATCTCGCTGCTGAATATTGGCCTTTAGTTGAGCAACTAATTTTTGAAGAGAAGCAATTGTCTGCGCATCTTTGGCAGAATGGATTTGCAAAGTTCTAATCTGCGAAATCAACCCTTGGTTTTCTTGACTGATAGTAGAGATTTTATCTTTGAGAGTTCCTACTTCAGTTGTTAACTCTGTAATCTGTGTAAAATCGCCTTTACGTATTTCAACAGCGCGCTCAATTTTAGAAAAAGACGATTCAAAATTTTCGGGATAAAGTGAATTATCGAGCAGACTCTTATCGGCAAGAAAATCACTTTTCAGCTTGGCAATGTTTTCCGAAATTGTGTTGCATTCATCCAATGAAGTAGCGTTTTTAATTGCGGCTTCAAGCTGCTGATAACGTGTTTTAAAGTTTTGTGTTTTTTCGTAATCGGATTGTGCTTGTGCTGTTACACCAAAAGCGAAAACAAATAAAATCAAAAAGTAAAATTTAGAGTTCATTGGTCTTACCTCATTAAGCCTTTGTAATTCAACAAGTATTTGTTTGGATTGTCAAGCAATTCAATGTTCGGGGCTTTCTGATTAAATACCGGGGCTGTTAATCCCGTCTGCTCCGAAATCATAATTTTGTTTTCCAGTTCCATTCCGCTATCGATTGATTTAAAAACGTAAACATTCTTAAAACCTTTTGCGGTAATAAAATAGTAACCGGCTTTATCCCGAATTATTCTAATTTCTTTTCCAATGTAATTTGTAGAGTCTTTGAACTCTTCAAAAAAGAGAGGCTTAACGTTTAGAGTAAAAGAATATCTTTGTTCAATTATATTCCCTTTGGCGTCAACCTTAAGTGCATTTTCGATTGGCCAAGCATATTCCGCCGGTTTTAGCGTAAGTGTTGAACATGCAAAAGCTGTAACAACAAGAAGTAACAATGCAATACCGTGCTTCAATCGCATGAAAATCCTCCAACTGATTTTTTAACTAATGAAACATAATGAATTAGCAACTCTTTTGTAAGAGGATGATTGGCAGAACAAACTTTCATAAGTTTGCGCTATTAATTTCAAATCGTTGGGTTTGGCTAGGTGAATCCCTACAAAGGTCTTAAAAATATACCAAGAAGCGTCTGGCTTTTATCATTAGCAACGCTTATTAACCGCTCCGGTACAATGGTACTTCCGTTTTTGGCCATTTATATGAATCGGAAGATTGGTGTCTCTCCAACCGCAGCAGGTATGGTGCTAATGGTATACGGACTTGGAGCGTTATTGACTTCTCCATTTGTAGGAAAGCTGGCAGACAAAGTTGGTTCATTAACAGTAATGCGTATCTCGCTTATCTGTACGGGCCTCATGATTGTCTTATACTCTTTCATTACAGATTACAATTTAATTCTAGTTGTAACTTTTGTTTGGGCTGTAATTAGTGAGGCGTTCCGTCCCGCTAATTTGTCTTTAATTTCTTTTGAAACATCGACCGAGCAGCGCAAGACAGCTTTTGCATTAAACAGATTAGCAATTAATCTGGGAATGAGTATTGGTCCGGTAATTGGCGGATTTCTTACGCAGATAGATTACTCGCTCTTATTTTATGTTAACGGGGCAAGTTCAATTCTTTCCGGATTATTTTTGAGCTTTGTTAAAATCGAAAGCCAATCCTCTGAAGCCAGAAATGAATCGGCTGAATTGAGAGCGAGTTTAAGCCCGGATAAAAACAAGCTCTCTATATTCGGCGATAAGCGCTTCTTATTTTTTATGCTGGCCTTAATTCCGGTGAACCTAGTGTTCTTTCAGTTTCTCGGCGGACTTCCGTTATATATAGTTAATGAACTTCAGTATTCAGAAGCTACGTTTGGAATTCTAATGTCTATAAATACAATCATGATTGTGCTGATTGAAGTCCCATTAAATAATGCTATGGCTCAGTGGGATGATAGAAAATCTATGGTTCTCGGTTCCTTGCTAGCAGCCTTAGGATTTGGATTGATGGCGCTTTCTAGTTCACTAGTTTGGTTGGTACTTACAATTGTAATCTGGACCTTTGGCGAAATGATTTTCTTTCCATCAAGTGCTTCTTACAGCACGGTAATTTCTCCAGACGAAAAACGGGGTGAATACATGGGTTACTATCAAATGGTTTTTAGTTTTGCGTTTATGTTCGGTCCGTGGTTAGGGGCGGTCGTATTAGATAAACTCAATTCAACAATTTTATGGGGCGGGGCCTTTGTGCTTGCATCAATATCCACTTTTATGTTTGCGCTGATGTTAAAGAGATCGGAAAAATAAATTTCTTTTCTTTATCAAATTCGCTTTGTAATATTGTAGTACACATCAAAAAAACAAGAAGGGACTTCAGCATGAAATCATTTAAAACTATGATTGCTTCATTATTATTGTTTGTCGTTGCATCAATTAGCGCACAAGATCAAGCTGATATGATGAAGAAATGGCAAGACTATATGACGCCGGGACCGGTTCATAAAACATTTGAAAAAAATTGCGGAACATGGAAAGCCGATATAACACAATTTATGGGTGGACAGGAAATGAAAGCCGAAGGAACCGCGGTTTTCGAAATGATACTCGGCGGCAGATATATGAAATCTACTTTTAATTCTATGGTGATGGGAATGCCAATGGAAGGCTTTGGCTTAGATGCTTATGATAATATAACGAAAGAATATATCTCTGTTTGGCTTGATAATATGGGAACCGGCGTACTAACTATGAAGGGAAAGAT
>CAZEDR010000316.1:0-3819 GCA_964510975.1 uncultured Melioribacter sp.
TACATCTTTACCAATTTTCTTGCAAGCCATCTCTATTCCCTTGTCAATCTTCTGAATTGATTCTTCTTCGGAATTAAAATACTCGGCAACTTCAATCACATGTAAATTTTCTACCGCCGGCAAGTCGCCTTCAGTTTGTCCGCAAACCAAATAGATTGGAACTTCTTTCTCTGCAAATTCATTTACAACAAGCATTGCACCTTTGTTCATCAATGATTTTGAGTCGAGCTGTCCTTCGCCGGTAATTACTAAATCGTAATTATTATTTATGGTGTCGTGAATTTTTAATTCCTCAACAATGAAATCTGTGGCATACTTAACTTCAACATCAAAGAACAATTCAAAAGCAGCGGTCAATCCGCCGCCGGAACCATTTAGTAAATCAATTTTCTTTTCGCTTATTCCAAGGACAGAGAGAACATCTTGGAATCCTTTATCCATTTCCTCAGCTTCCTCTTCGCTGGCACCTTTTTGAAGTGAGAATACAAGGCTCGCGCCTTGATCGCCAATAAGAGGATTATCAACATCGACAATCAATTCTATCTTAAATGGTACTTCAATTTTTTCTCCTTCAAAACCTTTTATTTTAGAGAAGTTCGCCGGAATAGGATCAACTTCATTATCATCATCATCAAGAAATTTCCAGCCAACAGTCTGAAGCATTCCCAAGCCTAAATCGTTTATTGCAGTTCCGCCAACGCCAATGACAACTTTTTCAATCGGCAGCACAGAATTTTCTACAGAATCATTTATATGAATTAATAGATCTCCCATTCCTTTTGAAGAGAGATGCATTGGATTTCTGAATTCTGTTGGAATCAATTTCAATCCGAGCACTTCTGCTGTTTCTACATATAGAGTTTTCGTCTGTTCGGAAAATGCGACAGGACAGAAAAACTTTTCCTCACTATGAGGATAAGAAATTTCAAAGTGTAAAAATTCCAGACCAAAATTTCTCTGCGCAACTTGTAGAAATCCATCACCGCCGTCTGAGATTGGCTTCAAATCAAAATTAATTTGGCTTCTAATTTCATCGGGAAGCAATCTGAACAAAGATGTTTTAATATATTCCGAAATCTCTACAGAGTCTGCGCATTCCTTAAAACTGTTTGGAGCAATAAGGATATTAAATTTTTTGTTTTCCATAATTCAATTCTGTTTTTGTGCTTCCTTAAAAGCGGTTAATAAATTTTTCTTCGTAACAAGTAAATCTTGAGAAATTACTTTCACTTCTCCAATGGCAGGCATAAAGTTAGTATCTCCGTTCCATCTAGGCAAAACATGAAAATGGATATGCTCATCTATTCCAGCGCCCGCAGCCTTACCAATATTGGCGCCAAAATTAAAACCTTGCGGCTTCATCACCAAATCCAAAGCTCTCATAGTTAACTGAACAGTGTCCATTATTTCCTTCATTTCTTCAGCTGATAAACTGTTGAACTGAGATGTGTGGCGATAAGGGATAACCATTAGGTGACCGCTGTTGTAGGGATATAAATTAAGCGTTACAAAACACTTTTCACCTTTGTAAACCATTAAGCAGTCGTCATTTTCAAGACTTTCCTTTTGTGCACGACAAAAGACGCAACTTTCATCTTCCTTTTTCTTCTTGAAAGACTCAATATAATTTGAACGCCACGGTGACCAAAGTTTTTCCATAGAAGACACAGATTGTTGCCGCTAATTTAACATGGTTGGTTTAAAAAAGAAAAAGGCGGAAGCAATTCTTCCGCCTTGAGGAAAAGAAATTTTACTCTTCTTCGTGTTCTTTGGATTTCTGATATTCGTCAATAATCTTAGCTTCAACGTCTTTCGGAACTTCTTCGTAATGTGAAAAAGTTAGACTAAACTGACCACGACCTTGAGTTAAGCTGCGAAGTTGAGTTGAATATTTATGTAATTCCGCAAGCGGAACTTTTGCTTTAATAATCTGGAACGGGCTTTCGGAATCCATACCTTGAATTTTTCCGCGGTGAGACGAAAAGTCACCCATAACATCGCCCATGTATTCTTCCGGAATTTTTACTGTTACATCGTAAATCGGTTCAAGAATAATTGGTTTAGCTTCCATGAAACCTTTTTTGAATGCTTGGGAAGCAGCTAATTTAAAGGAAACTTCATCGGAATCTACATCGTGATATGTACCGTCGAACAATGTAACCTTAACATCAATTACTTTACTTCCGGTTAAAATTCCTTTGGTCATAATTTCTTTAAGACCTTTTTCAACAGCAGGAATAAATCTTCCGGGAACAACACCGCCCACAATCGCGTCTACAAATTCGTATCCGGCACCGCGTACTGTTGGTTCTAATTTCAAATGAACATGCCCATATTGTCCGCGTCCGCCCGATTGTTTTTTATGTTTGAATTCAGCGTCTTCACATCTGCCGCGGATTGTTTCGCGGTAAGGAATTCTTGGTTCAACTAAATCAACTTCAACGCCGTAACGGTCTTTCAATAATTTCACTGCTAGATTCAACTGAAGCTCGCCTTGTCCCGAAACGATTGATTGAGAAATTTCCCCATCAAATCTAGAACGTAATGTTGGTTCTTCTTCGTGAGCTGTATGAAGAGCTGCGGAAATCTTATCTTCATCCCCTTTAGCTTTTGGCTTAACTGCAAAACGAATAACCGGTTCGGGATATTTCATTTCCGGTAACAGTATTGAGAAATTCTTCGAGCTAAGAGTATCGCCGGTATGACTGTCTTTCAATTTAACAACTGCGCCAATATCGCCGGCATTTAGCTTTCCAATTTCTTTTCTGTTTCTTCCGTTAAGAACAAAAATTTGTCCTAAGCGCTCAACTTTATCTCTATTAGTGTTCTGCATATCCATACCCGCAGCAAGTGAGCCGGAGTAAACTTTGAATATGGAAAGTTCGCCAACGTGTTTTTCGGAAAGAGATTTGAAAATGAATAACGCCGATTCTCCCTTTACATCGCAAGCTATCTTAACCGGATTTCCATTATCCTTCATCTTTCCTTCAACAGCCGGTCTTTCTGCCGGTGATGGAAAATATTTTGCAGCGAATTCCATAAAAGTATTCATTCCAACTGCTTTTGCTGCTGAGAATGCAAATACAGGTACCAAACCGCATTGAACAATAGATGCTCTCAATCCTTTTACTAATTCTTCTTCAGATAGTGTTCCCTCTTCAAAAAACTTATTCATCAAAGCTTCATCACTTTCGGCAACTTTCTCAATCAATTCTTCGTGCAATTTATCTGCTTGGGCTTTTAAATCTGCCGGAATTTCTTCTTCTGTAACTTTCTTACTTCCGGCTTCGCCGTGAGTTATCATTTTCATTTTTACGAGATCAACAACAGAAGTGAAATTGGCTCCCTCTTTTGCCGGGAAGGCTACTACAGTAGCATCCGAACTCAACTTACTTTTTGCTTGCTGAAATGTTTCAAAAAACTTCGAGTGTTCATTATCAACTTTATTGATAATGATTGCTGCTGGTAATTTATTTTTCTTTACTAAATCCCAAGTCAACTCTGTTCCTACTTCAACCCCTTCCGCACTCTTAACAACTGATACAGCTAAATCAACAACATGAAGTGACGAAATCACTTGCCCTACAAAATCCGGAAAGCCCGGAGTATCTAGAAAATTAATTTTTGTGTTATTCCATTCAACGTGTAATGGACTTGTTGCAATTGATATTTGTCTATCAACTTCGTTCTGGTTGAAATCGGAAGTGGTGTTTCCTTCTTCGATTCTACCGATGCGGTTAATTTCGCCGGCAGTAAATAACAAGATTTCGGAAACTGTTGTTTTTCCACTTCCGCCGTGCCCAATGAGCGCAATATTCC
>CAZEDR010000317.1:0-3808 GCA_964510975.1 uncultured Melioribacter sp.
TCTATTCGTTATGAAGTGCTTTCGCTCGACAGCAGCCCAATGCCAGCATGGCTGAGCTTCGATTCAAAAACTAAAACTTTATCCGGCACTCCAGTGACGGCGGGAAAAGTAACTCTAAGATTTAACGCATACGATGACAAGGAAGTTATGACAGCGTTCGGACTCGCGATAAACGTTTTGGATAAATAACCAAAAGGTTCTAATAAGATAATCGCAATTAATAATGCCGGAGAAAGGGCTTCTTATTTAGACTAAGTATAAAATGCGAGAATAAAAATAATATGACTGCACTAGTAAACGTAATGATTGTTGTTGGTGGAAGTATAACACTATGTTTTGGAGTATGGCATTTCTTTGTACCAAAAATCTATAATTGGTTTAGTTATACCCCTTCAATGCCAAGTGAATTAAAACGGGCTATCGAAGCTTCAAATTTTTTCCTTTCCACCATGTTGGTGATTTTGGGAATATTGACAATCTACTTTGCAATTAGAGAAGCATCCGAAGTTAAAATAATGATGATTACGATGAGCGCACTGTGGCTCACGAGAACTATTTATCAAATAGTTGAACCGCAAGGCAGTTTAATTCCGGGTTTATCTGTAATACTTGCAGTAGTATTCTTTTTTACTTCGCTGTGTTTTATTATTCCATTAATTCTAATTGGAGTAAAATAAATGAAAGCAATTGTCTGTAAGAAATATGGACCAGCTGAAAATTTAGAAATTGTTGAGTATGAAAAACCGATACCTAAAAACAATGAAGTACTGATAAAAGTAATTGCCACGACTGTACACATAGGCGATACCAAGATTCGGCGTTTTGAACCTGGTTTGGGGCCTGTAAAAGATTTCTTTTTCAAACCGATGATGCGATTCATAATTGGTTTCAATGGACCAAGAAAAAAAATACTTGGAATGGAACTGGCGGGAGATATTGAAGCGGTTGGCAAAGATGTAACATTATTTAAAGTAGGGGATCCCGTTTTTGCTTCAACTGGATTGAGATTTGGAGCTTATGCTCAATATTGCTGTCTGCCTGAAGATGCGGCTCTTGCACCAAAACCAACAAATATAACCTACGAAGAAGCCGCACCGATTTCTAATGCTGGAATAACCGCCTTGCTTCATCTTAGAAAAGCAAGTATTCAGAAAGGGCAAAAAATATTAATCTACGGAGCGTCCGGTAGTGTTGGCACTTATGCAATACAGCTTGCTAAATACTTCGGTGCAGAAGTTACTGCTGTATGCAGTACAGCAAATTTGGAAATGGTGAAATCGTTGGGAGCCGACAAAGTTATTGATTACACTAAAGAAGATTTTTCACAAAGCGGTGATTCTTATGATGTTATCTATGATGCCGTCGGCAAGATTGAATCTTCAAAACGTAAAAAGTCATTAAAAAAATCCGGAATCTTTCTAAATGTAATTGACATGACTGGCGCTGCTAAGATAAAGGCTTCAGACCTTCTATTTCTCAAAGAACTTTGTGAGGCAGGAAAACTAAAAACAGTAATTGATAAACGATATGCATTCGAACAAATGGTAGAAGCTCATAGATATGTTGACAAAGGACATAAAAAGGGAAATGTTGTAATAACTATGGAAGATATTAACAAAAGCTAACCGCTAATCAAGCGGGCGCTGCTTAAAGACAACGTTCCTAGGTACAAAATTTTGATGTTATAATTAAAAGAAAGGTAACAATTATGAAAAAACTTCTGGTACTTATTTTATTAACAGTGGGTTTTATTGGCTGCGATAAAAATGACGATCCTGTAACTCCCGACCAAAATAGTGAAGGGATTTATTCTGCTGACTTTGAATCTATTTGGAAAAATTTTGATGAGAATTATGTGTTTTTTGATTATAAGAAAATAGATTGGACGGCGGTTCACAATACGTATTCTGCGCAAGTAGCAAAAATTACCAACTATGATGATTTCATAAGTAGTGTAAAAAATATGCTTGCCCCGTTAAAAGATGTTCACGTCAAGATAACGAAAAAGGACGGACAAGTTGTTCAACCCTTTTTCCCTTCTTATACAGTTAATTGGAATAGAGCAGTTTGGCAAAATTATATTTCGAAATATCGTTGGCATCAACAAAGTTCTTCGTGGGGATGGTTTAAACAAGACTCAATCGGATATATAGCTATTCTAAGCTGGAACAAAGATCAAGTATCATTACAGGATTTTGATGCCGCAATGGACAGTATGCGAAATTGTAAAGGAATTATTTTTGATATTCGCATGAATGGCGGCGGATATGGTCCGCTTGCCGGTAGTATTGGAGGAAGATTTATTACAAACACATTTAATTGTGGTTATATACAAATAAGGAATGGGGAAAAACATAGTGATTTCACTCCAATGGTTCGGATAGAATATCCAAGTAGAGGTGATTGGCAATTTACTAAACCAATTATTTTGTTAACGGGAAGAGGATGTTTTAGTACATCTGAGATTTTTGCGGCTGGTATGGCGAAGTTACAGAATTGTATTACAATAGGTGATACAACCGGCGGGGGTTTAAGTAATAGCAGACAATTTAGTTTATCAAATGGTACAACTTATACAATTTCGGATCAACTAATCTATGATACAGATACAACTATTATTGAATCAAAAGGTGTTCCGCCGCAAGTAATTGTAAACTGGAATATAAATAGCGTTAATAGTGGAAAAGATCCTGTTTTTGATTATGCGTTAAATCTGTTGAAAAACAAATAGAAAAATTCTTAAAGATGAAAGGAAATATATGATGAACAAAAAATTTCTTATATCGGGTTTAATTACGACAGTAGTTAACCTTTTGCTCAATGCTGCTGCTTATATTTTTATTTTAAAGGACTTCTATCATTCGCATCCTGTTATATCGGAAGATTTTATGAAGCAACTTCACAGGCAACCGGATCAGCTAATTGTCTGGGCTATGGTTGTTACATCATTGGCGATGGGCTTTCTAATAACAACAGTAATTAAATGGTCCGGCGCAACAACTTTTGCTTCCGGTTTAAAGTATGGATCTGTATTCGCGTTTCTTTTTTGGGGTTCCGTTAACTTTGGGTTATATGCTTCATCCAACTTTTTTTCTCAAGCAACTGTATTTGTTGATTATGCTTGTAGCGTAACTGCAATGACAATTTCCGGAGCGGTTTCAGCCTTGCTATTAGGTAGAGGAAAAACAAACAACAACCTTAAAGAGAGTGAAAAACCATGAAGACAAAATTAATTATTACAGCATTAATGATAATCATTTTATCATCTACCGACTTTGCGCAAAAGCTTCTCTATTCAACGTATCTGGGAAGCAGTGGAAAGGATGCTGAAATGAACTGGTTAAAACGTTTTTCTGTGGATAATTCAGGGACAATATATTTTGCTACAAGTACATATCATTCAGATTTTCCGATGACAAGCGATGCGTATGATAATACATACAATGGCGGAGATACCACTTGGGGCGTAGAGGATTTGGCAATTGTTCAGTTTAATATCGCGCAGAACAAATTGAAATACTCATCCTATTTTGGCGGTAAAACCGGACCCGAATTTGTCTCGCAGGTTTTGCTTAATAAGAACAGCGTTTACCTGGTCGGGAATATCGGTTCCAGTGATTTTCCGGTTACTGATAACGCGTATGATAAAACATTCAACGGCCCTGTATTCCGCCATTCAGATGGGTTCATTTCACGCTTCGACGGCAATAAACTTGCTTATTCAACTTTTCTCGGCACAAGTGGAACTGACTGGATACAAAATATTTTTGTTGATCAAGATATACTGGATAGAATTTTAGGAATTTAT
>CAZEDR010000318.1:0-2562 GCA_964510975.1 uncultured Melioribacter sp.
TCGGTCGTAGGGAAGTAGTACTGGTTTAGCTTTTCAGAACAAGTTGCTTGTTAAAAGTGTGATTCACCAAACGGAGTTATTTAAAAATATTGGCGTTGGTTTTTCAAACCGTCACTGTTGTTCTGGGCGGCGGTTTAGTTGCAACGCTGTTAGTTTACAGCGTAAAACAAGAATGGTGTAGGTGTCGTCAGCAAAGTTTGTATGCTGTTTTGGTTTAGTTCTTTTTTTCGTGTTGGTTAAGTTGTTCTGGTTTAGCTGCAAATGTTGGTTTGTTCTTTTCGGGTTTGGTTGCAAAAAGTCGGCTAACAAATTTATTCAAAGCTAAGGTGGTGGCTTTCTGGTTTTGTGTTGGTCACTAATTTTATGTTTTTGCAATGCTGGTTAATTACCAAACCAAAATTGTTTTCAAAGTGTTGGCAGCTGCAAAAAGTAAATTGTTCAGTTATTCGGCGTGGAGTAGTTCGGTAAATGTTTTGCAAAGTTGGGTGCGCTCTTTTTATTACGTTCATCATCGAATCCATGAAATCAAAGCGAAAACTAACTAGCAACTCAAAACCGACCGCTTCTAGCGAATCGGTCGCAGTGGTTTAATCCTGGTTTAGCTTTACAAAGTTGGTTATTCGTTCAAGTTTGATTGCAGTGTTAAACTGATTTTAAAACAAAATGTTGCGCTGAAAATGTCGTCATTGCTGTTCTGGGCGGCGGTTTAGTTGCAACGCTGTTATGCACTTAGAAGTTGTTCTTTGAAAGATTTAGACGAAGAGGTTATTCTGACTTTTTTAATCCAGAGAGAAGTATTCTAAACATTTTATTATCGTTCCCGGTCATACAGTCAATCGATGCCTTTATAAATAAATTGTCGCCATCTTCTATTTTTAATGCATCTTGGTAGTCTATGTATTCATAACCATTGTAGGTGGCAATCATATCAAAAAATAATCTGGTTATTCTACCGTTCAACTCAAAAAATGGATGGAGTGCAATTAACTCGCACATATAATAAGATATTTTATGAGCAAATTCTTCTTTGGTTTTAGTAGAATAATTTCTCAAATAATTTTCGAATTGAAGTTTCTTGAATATTTCTTTTGATGTCTGTTCAAGAAATCTGACTTGGCAAAAAGTTGAATATCCCTTGGAAATATTTACTGTTCTGTATTTCCCAGCAAAAGTGTAGAGTTTGTTAAATGTTTTTCTATGGAGCTCTTTGAAATATCGTTCATCAAAAACAGTTGATTCTGATAATTTCTTATGAAAGTATTCATAACCTTTTGTCAACAATTTTCTTTCTTCATCTTCTATAACATCTTGATTTCTAATATTAAGCTTGTTTATCGGAATGTTTGTGTTTTCGTAATAAATATAGTTTGGATCTTGTGTGTATTTTGACATCATTATTTCACTTTGTTCTTAACTCTTTTTTGAGAGGTTGATTTGCTTCGAGGAATTTTATGTCCTTCAATTTTGGAAGATGTTTCGACTGTTTTTAATGCTTTTTCCAATGAAAATTTTGGTTTATTCATACATTTCTCTTTCTTTGAAAAAAATATAGTAAAAAAATACTATATAAGAAATTTGTATATAGTGCATAACCCGCCGCTCAACACGGACAGCGTTTTTCAGTGCGGCATTTTAGTAATTATAAAGTTGTGTTTGTAAAGTTTAGTTGCTCTTTAAGGTAGATTGTTCTAAGAAATATTTTTATAAATAAAAAGTAGTCGTTGTTAATTGGCATTGTTGTTCTGGGCTGCCGGTTAGCGGCAACGCCGTTAGGCCTCTACATTGCAGAATATTTAGTAAAATATACAGCTCTTAAATGCTGGAAATAGAAATGGCTAATGCAGAACATATTGAAATATTTAAGCAAGGAAAAGATATTTGGAATCAATGGCGCGAAGAGAATGTTTATTTAATTCCAGATTTATGCAATGAAGAACTAAGTAATAGTAATTGTGCATTAATGGATCTTAATTATGTAAATCTAAGCGGTTCTAACCTCAGCCAAACTTATTTCAGAGATACAAATCTTTTCTGGGCCAATTTAGCTAATGCAAATCTTAGCAAAGTGAGCCTTACAAAATCAAATCTCTGCGGAGCAAAATTAAATTCTGCAAACCTAAGTAACGCATTACTGAATGGTTCTGATTTTGCATACTCAGATCTTAGTAATGCTGATCTTAGTAACGCACAACTTCTAAGTGTATGGCTGAATAACACAAATCTTAGTCACGCAAATCTAATTAATAGTAAGCTCTGCAATGCATCTCTAAGGAAAGCTAATCTAAGCCATGCTAACCTTATGGGTGCCAATCTTGATGGAGTGGATCTTAGCTTCGCAAATCTTAGCAATGCAATATTAGTCAATTCATCTCTTGAAGGAGCTGTCCTGCTCAAAACAGTTCTTAATAAGGCAGACCTAACGAATTCTTCAATTTATGGAATTTCCGTTTGGGATGTTGAATTGGATCAAACAATACAAACTGATTTGAAGATTACCACTGGTCAGTCGTCTGCTATTACATTGGATAATCTTGAAGTGGCTCAGTTTATATATTTGCTTAT
>CAZEDR010000318.1:2572-3802 GCA_964510975.1 uncultured Melioribacter sp.
GGGAAATACAGATAAAAGATATGTCTCGGGCGAAAAAGGAAGAACTTATTAATAACCAAAATATTCGCAACATTGTAGACACAATAACTTCCAAAGTTGTGTTGATATTAGGTAGATTCACTACAGAGAGGAAATGCATTCTTGATGAAATTAGAACCGAATTACGTAATAGAAATTATCTACCCGTCTTGTTTGATTTCCAACAACCAAATCATAGAGATACAACGGAAACCATTTCTATTCTTGCTCATATGTCTCGGTTTATAATTGCTGATATAACAGATGCTAAAAGTATTCCTCAAGAATTACAAATGATTATTCCGAATCTTCCATCAGTTGCTGTTCTTCCGTTACTTCAGAAATCTGAAAACGAATATGGAATGTTTGAGCATTTTAAAAAGTATCCTTGGGTTCTCCCTTTACATAGATATGATGCTATAGGTGATTTACTTGAAGCGTTACGTGATAAATTGTTACTCCAATTTGAAGGAAAGTGATCGATGAATTCAATAATTTATTTTCCATTCCATCAGCCGAATTAGCTAAGATAGTTTTGTTAAATAAAGATTATTGTAATACTTAATATGAGAAGAGGCCTAACAAGCGCCTCAACAGCGACCGCTTCTTCGATGCGGTCTAATTGAGTCGCATTAGGGTTTGGCTTTTCATAAAAAGTTTGTTGTGCAAAGCTGATTTAGTTCTTTTAACTGGTTTATAAAATAAAAGTTGCGTTGACAAAACTGTCATTCTTGTTTTGGGCGGCGCGTTAGGCGCAACGCCGTTATAAGCTCGCTTAATATTTAGGTGATAATCATGCTAGAAGAAATATTTAATGAATCAATAGCAGAGTTTTTTGAGAGAGAAACAGAAAACATTCTTAATAATGTTGCAGAAAGGAACCTTTGCTCTCGATTAGCAATATATCTAGAATCTAATGCAACCAAGTATGAATTAAAAGGTTATTATGCTGACACAAAGTATAATAGAAATCAAGGCAAAGTAAAAACAATTATTGATGATAATATGCAAGTAGTATCTATCAATTGCGATTTAATATTACATAGTCGTGGAGAGATTGTTGCACATGATAATCTTATAGCAATTGAAATGAAGAAATCAGAAAGACCCGAAGGAGAAAAAGAAAGTGATCGAATACGATTAAAAGCTTTGACAAAAGATAGCTATGATGATATTTGGTCGTTTGATGGAGTAACACTTCCAGAACATGTT
>CAZEDR010000319.1:0-3761 GCA_964510975.1 uncultured Melioribacter sp.
AAATGCGGTCATACTTAATTCCGTTATAACCTTCATAAGTCGCTTTGGAATATGAACCGCTTAGCAATCCGTAAAAATCCTTAGCTAACTTTTTCTGAATTGTTAACTCAACACCTTTGCTGTTGGCGGTTCCAACACTTAGCAATTGTTGGTGTGGCAGAAATAGATTTTCCATTGCCGCTTGATCGAACAAAAACAAATTTGGCTGAGTTGGATCAACCGGGAAATCATGATATGACTTGTTGTAAAACTCCAAAGTTAGCCTGGTGCTTTCTCCCAGCATTCTTGTGATACCAATTATTGATTGAATTGATTTTGGATTTTTCAGATTGTTAAATTCATCTTTCTGGGCGGCAAGAATAAGAGGAACGCTTTGGTAATAAACTCCGAAACTTCCGGTAACTGAAGTTGCATCATCGAGATTTAGTGAAAGCGAAGCTCGTGGCGAGAAATTAGTTGTCTTGTTGAAATCATAATAATCAACGCGCACGCTTGGGGTGAAGGTAACGTTATCAAACGGTTTAAGGATTAGATTTGCAAAACTTCCAGCACGAAATGTGTTGAGCGTTTTATCCATTGTAAGAGCCGGAGTTGTTTGCCCAAGCAAATCTTTGTACTCGTTGTAATATTGGTTGTAATTGTTTGTGATGAATTTTGCGTCGGCTCCAAACTCAAGTTTGAGTGATTTGCCCGCTATCCAGCGATTGATGTTTCTTAAGTTGATTTCTTGCTCGAGAGTTTTATTGTTAACCAAAAGTTTTGCGTCGCTGGTTTGATAAAACCTTCCGTCGGTTTTGCGGAATGTGTGTGATAGAGAAGTATTTGAGTAGCCGGAAGTTCCCCACAAATATTGCCAGTTGAGTCCAACAGTGTTTGTGTAGTACAGATAATCAGTGTAAACATAATTCTTGTTTTCTTTAGCGTCCGCTTGATTCATCAACTGATTATCATGAGAGAAAACATCAATGATGGAAAGCTTGTGCTTGTCGGAAAGATCATAAACAAGTTTACCTTGTACATCCGAGTATTTAGGAGCTCCTACTTTCTCATTCATCAAATCAATAATTAAATCCAGATAACTTCTTCTTGCGGAAAGAACGTAAGAACCTTTTCCACCGGCAAGCGGACCTTCGATAACTCCACCAAACCCTTGAAAGCTCATATCAAGCTGAACATCTGTTGTGGTTCTGTTTCCTTCGCGGTACTTCAATTCCATTATGGAAGAAAGCCGGTCTCCGTAGGATGAATTAAATCCGCCGCTGAGGAAATTTACATTATCAATCAAGTCAACATTTATAATTCCTATTGGACCTTCCGACGAACCTTGTACCGGAAAGTGATTGATGTTCGAGATTTCTATGTTATCAATATAGAATCCGTTTTCAACCGGGCTTCCGCCGCGAACAATAAGTGAATTTTTAGTATCGTTAATTTTGGCAAGAGAAGGCAAGCCGAAAATAATTCTACTTACATCTCCGGCGGCACCGGGCGCTCTTCTAATTTCTTCAAATGAAAAAGATGTTGCGCTTATACTTTGAGACTCCGTTCGTGAAAAGTATCCCGCTTTAACTTCTACGGCAGCTAAATTTATATCAGTCGGTTTTAACTCTGCATTTAGATAAGTGATTCTCGCCGAGCGAACAATTACATCCGGGATTGTAATCTTTTCATATCCCACATAAGAAAGAACGAGACTGTAATTTCCAACTTTTACTTTAGGAAGGGAATATTCTCCTTCCAAATCTGTTGTACAGCCGGTTTTCAAATCCGGCAAGTAAACGCTCACACCAATTAGAGGCTGCTTGGTTTCAGAATCGAGCACTTTACCCTTGATACTTCCGGTTAAAATGCCTTCTTGCGCAAAAGCGGTAATGGAAATGGAGAAGAGTAAAATCAATAACAGCAGCAGTCCTTGTTTCATTTGTTCCTCTTTTATTAAAATTTTGAGGGCAAATGTATTATAGAAGACCCGGCAAATCGTTCAGACCAATCGGATTGAACCTATAAATCAACAATTTGGTTAGAACAAGTTAATTGTTTTGATTTATTCTGCTGGTTGCTCCTTCAACAATTTCTTCCGGATAGCCTACAAATTTTAACAAAGCTATGGCATTTTTACTGCTGGATTTATCCGGATGCAGTTTATAATCAAAGCTTAAACCGGCGTCAGTCATAGTTTCTCTAAAGTGAAAGTTTTGATAACTGGCGCTTAGAATGTCTGTTAACTGCAAATCGTGTGTGGCAACAATTACAAAATCTTTCTGATTGTTTAGGAATCTAAGAACCTCAATAGACGCGGCAGTTCTCTCTATGGAATTTGTACCGCGGAAGATTTCATCAATTAAAAACAAATTAACATCTTCGGCTTTTGATGAATTAACAATTCTCAAAATTGATTCAACCTCCGACATGTAATAACTTTTTCCATTAATCAAATCGTCACTTCTTTCTATAGATGAAATAACTCTTAAAAATGGCGCTTCATATTTCTCGGCAAAACACATATTAAACGTTTGTGCTAGAATAGCATTAATACCAAGTGTTTTCAGAAATGTAGATTTACCGGACATATTTGAACCGGTAATTAGCAAACACTTAGTGTCGAAAGTGAAATCATTTGAAACCGGATTAACAACTAATGGGTGAGCAATGTTAGTTACACTTAAATTTTTTGATGTATTAAAAGTAGGATTGCAAAAATTTGGAAATTGCTTTCTGTATGAAGCAACGGCTATTAGCGCATCTAGATAACCAACGATTTCAAAAATGCGCTGAAGACTTTTAACATTCTTCTTAAGGCTATCAATCGCGGAAATGAATCCGGTAATTGGAGCTAAAGTGTAGGAATTATAAATGGCAACTATAGGGTTATTTGAGGCATCCAGCTGAAGCGAGTAAACTTTTTTGGAAATTGACTTAGCGTGTCTTAGCTCGTTTTTCAATTCGTCTTTAATATCAATCAATTCATTTGGCAATAGGGAAGCAATCTTGTGGGACTTACCAATTAGCTCGCTTAGGAATTGAAACGAAACAACAAACTCGCTCAGTTTTTTTTCGTAGAATCTGTAAACAATTAAATTGGTTATGTATATCAATATTGCAAAGCCCCAGTGAATCATACCGATTACAGACAAAACAGCAAACCAAACACTTAGAGCAGAGAGAAGATAAAAAACAAAAGAATACTTCGGCTTTTCGGGTATCGAACTCCAAAGAGAATAAGCGAGATGTTTTGCCGGAACTTTAGCCAATCCTAAAAGAGAAATCTGAATATCTCTGCGAAGAGTAGTGTCGTTAGCAAACAAATCAATAAGCTTTTCTCGTTTGTTCAACTCGTCATGGCTAGTTCTTGGATGCTTTAACATATCATATAGTATTTGAGAACCGATTGGCGTGATAGCTCTATTCATAACTTCAAAAAGTTCGTCAAGATTAAGATCCTTCCATGTTTCGTCATCAAGTGTATAAATATCTTTGAAGTCTCTTTGTTTGTTGAAGCGGGTGTATAATTTCGAGGTTTCTAAATCGTAATAACTAACATGAAACTTACCCCAGCGCTCATCAATCTTTTTGATAAGTCTTTTTCTGTTAATGTAAATTGCTAGTGCTATACTTAACAAGAAAACTAAAACCAATGCGAAGAAAAATAAAAGGTTTGTCATAGAAATGTTGTTTTGTGGAACCCCGGTTTTTTAAGAAAGAGGCTGTCTCAAAAGTAATTCTTCAAATAAATAATCTGCGAAACCTGTGCTGAGTTTATC
>CAZEDR010000320.1:0-3749 GCA_964510975.1 uncultured Melioribacter sp.
AAGAAGACGCGCTTGATCTTTTCGGTTTCTATACACTTTCCGAAAAAGAAATGTTCGAACTACTGATAAGTGTAAATGGAATCGGTCCAAAATCCGCGCAAAGTATTTTATCTGGAATTCAAATCATTGACTTGAAAGAAGCGCTTAAAACCGGAAATGTAGCGCGTTTAATTTCTATTCCGGGTATTGGCAGAAAAACCGCAGAGCGATTAATGATTGAACTCCGCGACAAAGTAGAATCGCTTGGTGATTCCGGCGAGTTTGGCTCGTTTAGTCCATCAAACGTACGCGGCGATGCAATTACCGCGCTTGTTAATCTTGGATATAATCAAAAAGTAGCAGAGCGGGTGGTTAGAGCAATTACAGATCGTAATCCGAATGCCACAATAGAAGATTTGATTAAAGAAGCTTTGGCGAGTTTGAATAGTTGATTTTACCTTGATTCAGCGTGAAAAATTTGCAATCTTAATCTCGTACAAAGTTGTACTAAGAAATCTTGCTTCGGCGGGTTAATTATGAATGTGGTTTAGAATAATTTTTCAAAACCACTTTGTGATGTCACATTCTAAAACATATAAATGAATTTTGTGTCTATTAGGGAACTGTTAATCGTTCTTATGTTAACCTCAATGGTTAGTAATGCTCAAACAATGATAATCAGTAAAGGAGCAGTAGCGACCAAAGGGATGATTACGGGCGTGGTGGTAGATAGCGCTACAAATTCGCCTATCGAATTTGCAAATTTTAAGCTAACTCTTAGTAAAGACACATCTGTTGCGCTTGGAGCTGTATCAAGTAGGAACGGAAGATTTATTTTAAAAGATATTCCATTTAATTCGTATTCTGCTAAGGTTTCATCTGTTGGACATAAAGCTCGAAGAAGGAAATTAATTGTTCTAAATGAAAAATTATCTATGATTGATTTAGACACAATCAAGCTTCCGCATAGAAATATTATGCTCGGTGAAGTCAACATTTCCGAAAAAGAAGAATCAGTAATTCATGAAAAAGAGAAAATTGTAATACCCGTTAATCGAGAACTTGGGGATGATGCACTTGAAATTTTAGAGAACATACCAATGATAGAAGTTGATATTGATGGTAATGTTTCAATTCCAGGAAAGCAAAGCACTAAAATTTATATAGATGGTGTGCCGTTAGAAATGGCGGGTTATCGCAGTACGGAAGAATTAAAAACTCTCACAGTTTACGAAATTGCAAAAGTTGAAGTGATTACAAATCCAACTATTGAATTTGCAGATGCGCAAGATGGTGGCGCAATAAATATTGTACTAAGAAAAAGGATTGATAATAAATTATCGGGAACTGCCGCCGTTGGTGAGGATACTAAAAGAAAACTCAACTCGAGCATTAACTTAAAGCTAAGTAAGAAATTCTTTTCCCCTAATGCCGGCTATTGGTTTTCTAAAACTTCGAATAACTCGCTAACAAATTCGATTAAATCAATTTCTCTAGAAGATAAATCTACAGTTATCGAACAAATAAACAGCAACAACAGCAGTTCTTTTTCAAACATAGGAAGATTGTTTTTGGGAGTATATCCAGATGATGTAAATAAAATAATTACATCACTTTCATACAGTAACATTTTTAGTAATAACTCAAGAGAGTTAACCAACAGCGTTGAACGAGATGGTGAAACCACACACAATTTCAATAAAAGTTTAAGCAGAATTCAACAGGACTTTTTATTTCTCTTGGGCTCATATAGTAGAAAATTCCAAGATCCACAAAAAGGCTTATTAATTGGGATGTCTTATTTTGATAATTCTATGAAAACAAATTCCGATATTGAGTTTGAAGATTACTCGGATCCGTTTCTATTATCAAATCAAAAAAATCATTCGGAAAACTTCAATAAGAATATTACCAGCTATTTATCTTATACAAATGCCATATCACGTGAATCCAGATTTAGTTTAAGATATTCTTTTGATTATAAGCAGTTAAATATGAACAACTACTATTCCAACTATGACTTTACTTCTTCAAGTTTCATAGAGAATTTGAAAAAAAAGACCAATTACGTTTCAACTAACAAGACACATAAATTGTCGTGTACATATAACAACACTTTTAATGATTATAACTTAATGTCCAGCCTTGAATTATCAAGATATAATGTTAATAGTGAGGACGAAATTTCAGCAAACCATTTCGAACAATCTTTCGTTACCCTTACACCATCAGTTTCTATTGCAAAAGAAATAAATGCGGGGCATAATATTTCTTTGAGTTATTACCGCAGGTATACTCCTCCAATGAATAAAGAACTTAACCCGTATGTTGATTATTCTGATACAACCAATCTAGTAGTAGGGAACCCTAAATTGAAACCAAGTTTCGATGACGGTATTTCTTTTAGCTATAATTATTATAATGATTTTTATTCATCATTTACGGCAAGTTTAAGGTATAGTTCTAAAAAAGATATCATTGAACCGGTTACTGAGCAGAGAGATTTATTAACATCAGTTACGACATATAAAAATGTTGCGTCATCTCAAAATTTTAGCGGTGCTTTATTTTCATCATTCAAAATGTTTGAGGTGTTTAACATTAACCCGGTAATGAATTTGACTCATTCTAGTTATTCGGGTCTTGCAAAAAACAACAGTGGTTTTTCGTGGGGCACTCGTATTGCAACTACAGTTTCATTAAAGAATTTTAGAGTACAAATGAATTTTACTTATTCATCTCAATCATTCTCTGCTCAAAGCGAAACACGGCCGTTTTTCTATACTGATCTTACAGCAAAAGCGCTCTTCTTTGATCGAGCATTGACCGTTACTCTAAAAATCGCCGACTTATTTAATTCAAGAAGAAATAACATAAATCTCACAGGAGCCAATTTTTATCAACGTAGTGGAACAAGTATGGTCACGAGAATCATTTCGCTCAACATAAGTTACTTTTTCCAGAGTATCGGAAATGAGGAGATTTTAGATTATGGCGATGGAAGGGAATATGCTGATGATTTCTAAGTGTTTAAATAAAAGCTTTGCGCCAAGATTAATAAGGTTACTGTATAAGCGCAAAGCTTAGGGAAACACAAATGTTTATTTGGTATTAGAAATTAATTTTCTGATCGTCGTCTAAATCTTTACCGTAATGTTTTTTGTAAATCTGTAAATACTTCTTATGCAATTCCGGCGATACAACTTTTCCATTCACTTTCATTTCTGTTTTTGATAAGTAAAACTTATCAAGATCATCTTCATCGCTAACAAGTTTATCTTTTACCAATTCATCCTTAACATCGTTCAAATATTCTTTCAAAATTTTCATGTCAGCTTTTAATTTGCTCATGCTAACCTTCAAATCTTCCATGCTTTTCTTAAACTCTTTGCTATTAACAGAACTTTTAATTTCTTCAGCAAGTTTCTTGCTGTCGAAATGTTTCATCTCTTTGTTAAACTCTTTCATTCCAGCTTCAAACTCTTTTTTCCACTCTTTCATAGATTCTTCAAATTCTTCTTTGTCGAATTCGTAATCACAATCGTCGTCATCTCCATCAATATGGATCGAAGGTATTGGCGGAATAGGAGGAATGTGTACCGGCGGAACATGAATAGGTGGAATCTTTATTGAATGATGAGCGAAATGTTCTTTTAGGTTAGCTTTAACCTCCGCCATAATTTTATGCATGTGCGTAGAATCGAATTCCGGAATTGAAATGTTATTCGGGAAATCAAAGTCATAGTCGAAATCAAAATCCGCATGTTTTC
>CAZEDR010000321.1:0-3738 GCA_964510975.1 uncultured Melioribacter sp.
AGGGTTTTCCAATCTCCCTCATTCTCTTTAACTTTAAACTAAAAAAAAATATTTATATGAAACTTGCACTCTTCCAGATTGATCCTATTATCGGGGATATTAAAGGAAATAAAGAAAAAATAATTAACGGATACCGGAAAGCCGTTGAAGATAAAGCTGATCTGGTAATCTTTCCGGAGCTTGCACTGCTTGGTTATCCTTCACTTGATCTTGTTGAAAAAAAAGAATTCCGTGATGCAGTGAATTCTGCCGCACACGAAATAGCTGCACAGACAAATTCCGTTGGACTTCTCTTCGGTTCTCTTACCGAAGAAGATGATGTTGTAGGAACAAATCTTTTTAATTCCGCACTGCTTTGTTATGAAGGCAAAATCCAATTCGTGCAGCATAAAACGCTGATACCCAATTACGATGTATTTGAAGAGATGCGTTACTTTGAATCTGCCCGCGATGTTTTTGTGCATGAGTTCAAAGGAGAAAAACTCGGCATTTCTATTTGCGAAGATATTTGGAACGATAAAGATTATTGGAAGAAGCGTCTTTACTCCAATGATCCGGTTGAACGATTAATTGATAAGAAAGCAACATTTCTGATAAACATTTCGGCAAGTCCATATTCTTATGGAAAAAGACTTGCCCGGTTGGAAATGCTTTCGACTCTTACCCAAAAAGATAAAATCGGTTTGGCATACGTCTGCAATGTTGGAGCACAAACTGATTTGATCTTCGACGGCGCTTCTATGTGTTTTGATAACGGGGGAAATTTAATTCAACTCGGTAAAAACTTTGAAGAAGATTATCTTCTCTACGACACAAAAGAAACCTACGCGCCAATTACAAATGTTGAACGGACTTTTGAAGAAGAAATTCATGACGCATTGATTTACGGTATTAAAGAATATTGCAAAAAATTAAATTTCGAAAAAGTTTTGGTAGGATTAAGCGGCGGTCTTGATTCTGCAATTGTTACCTATCTTGCTGTTCAAGCGCTAGGAAATGAGCATGTGCATGTTGTTATGCTTCCGTCAAAATATTCTTCAAAGGGAAGCGTAAAAGATTCTGAGAAACTTATTACAAATCTCGGCATCTCATCAAACAAAATTTCTATTCAACCAGTCGTTGATAAAACATTGGAATTGCTTCATCCTATCTTCGGGAATTTCCCGGTAGATATTACCGAAGAAAATTTACAGTCACGTACACGCGGGCTTTTGTTGATGGCTCTTTCAAATAAATTTAAATATCTTTTGCTCTCAACGGGCAACAAGTCTGAAATGGCTGTTGGTTACGCTACATTGTATGGAGATATGTGCGGCGGACTTGCGGTTATTGCAGATGTTTATAAATCCGATCTTTACCGGGTTGCAAGATTTATTAACCGGGATGAAGAAATTATTCCCGATGAAATATTAACTAAAGCTCCTTCGGCAGAATTGAGACCGGATCAAACAGATCAAGATTCACTTCCGCCTTATGAGTTGTTGGATCAAATTTTACGGATGTATTTAGAAGAAAATAAAGAGATCGACGAGATAAGTAATGTTTTGGGAGACCGCGAGGTTGTTACCAAAGTTCTACACTTAGTCGATCGTAATGAATTTAAGCGCAAGCAGGCAGCTCCCGCTTTGCGTGTATCAAATAAAGCTTTCGGGTACGGCAGACGCTTCCCGATCGTGCAAGGATGGAGAAAGTAAGTAGTGGAAAGTAGAAAGTATAAAGTGGAAAGTGAATGGTCATTGGTCAAAGGTCATTGGTCAAATATTAAAAATCAAAAGTCAAAAGTCAAAGGTATCAAGTCAAGATTGTTTCTATTGCTGATTGCCTACTGCCTACTGCCGATTGCTTCTTTCGCGCAGTTTGGCGGGCAGCAAGCGCACATCAAAGCATCGTTGGCAAGCAAGGATACAATCCATCCCGGCAGTGAAATAATAGTAAATGCAAAAGTTTCCGTCAGTCCAAATTGGCATATCAACTCAAATAAGCCGAACGAAGATTTTCTTATCCCTTCCAAATTAACTGCTTCATCACCCGAGAAAATATCTTTTAGAAGTGTTGTATATCCCAAAGGAAAAGAGATAAAATTTGATTTTAGTGAAAAGCTCCTTTCGGTTTATGAAAATGAAGTTGAATTAACGGCGGCTCTAAAAATTCCCGTAGAGATCTCAGAAGGAAAACACAAAGTTGTAATTACGTTGGAATATCAAGCATGCAATAATCAAACTTGTATGCCTCCAAATAACTCAACCGACACATTAACAATTTTAGTAAGCGGTAAAGCTGTCGCATCAGTTGGCGATAGTTCCGTTACTCAAATCAAAACCGAACTTACTTCGTTTGAAAATCCCAATGGAACCAATACACAAAATGATGATTCAATTTTCTCAACACTTGAAAAAAGCAGTTTACTTCTTAGTCTAATTTTTGTTTTTCTTGGCGGACTCGCGCTTAATCTTACTCCTTGCGTCTATCCACTTATTCCAATTACCGTTGGATATTTTGGCGGGCAAGCGGAAGGGAAGACAAGTAAACTTGTTATGATGGGTTTGCTTTATGTGCTGGGAATGGCTTTAACTTATTCTGTAATTGGAGTTGTAACTGCGTTAAGCGGTGCGGTGTTTGGCGCTTTACTGCAAAATACTTTTGTTATTCTTTTTATCGCGCTCATTTTTATTGTTCTTTCATTAAGTATGTTTGGTGTTTATGAGTTTCAACTCCCCAATTGGTTGGTGATGAAAGCCGGCGGAGCTAAAGGGGGATTGTTCGGCGCTTTCTTTATGGGCTTAACTATGGGCATTGTCGCGGCGCCTTGCATTGGTCCTTTTGTTCTTGGATTAGTTACTTATGTTGCCGCTAAAGCAGATGTCTTTACGGGATTTCTTCTTTTCTTTGTGCTTGCGCTGGGTCTTGGACTTCCGTACTTCCTTCTTGCAATCTTTTCAGGTAAGATAAAACAAATGCCCAAAGCCGGGGAATGGATGGAAGCGGTTAAACATATTTTCGGATGGCTGTTGCTTGGGATGGCTGCTTATTTTGTTTCTCCGATATTGCCGAAAGAAGTTTCCCATTATCTTCTTCCGGTATTTGGAATATTAGCCTCTCTTTATCTTTTATTTGTTGATAAACTGGCGAACAACTTAATAGGATTCAGAATTTTCAAAACACTTTTTGCGCTTGTCATTTTTGCTCTTTCAGTTTTTGCTTTAATTCCTTCGGAAAAGAAATCGATCGAATGGCAGAAGTTTTCTGAAGAAAAGATCGTATCGGCAAAAATGGAAGGTAAACCGGTTATCATAGATTTTTATGCCGATTGGTGTATCCCTTGTAAAGAACTTGATGCCGTTACTTTTTCTAACGCAAAAGTGATAGAAGAATCGAAAAGATTTACGGGATTAAAAGCCGATATGACGAAAACCGTTTCTCCTGAAGTTGACGCTCTGCGGACTAAGTTTAAGATCATCGGGGTTCCTACAACGATTCTTATTGATTCAAAAGGGAATGAAGTTCATCGCTTTACGGGATTTATAAAAGCGGATGTTTTTTTGAAAAATCTGAAAGAAGTAGAGTAGAGTTTATTAGAGGGCTTTGGGACGGTGAGACTTTGGGATGGTTTATAGAATGCGGATTTAGTTTTACCACAAAGTCCGCAAAGAGAAAAACACAAGGGGCACAAAATTCCCTTGTGGTCTTTGTTTGTGCCGTGAAGTTAAAGAAATGCTCTTTAACATGCTGTAATAAAGA
>CAZEDR010000322.1:0-3711 GCA_964510975.1 uncultured Melioribacter sp.
GGAATTATCAAAATCCGGAAGCTTGGCTTTCCCGCAGATAACTAAATGTTGTTTTCCAAAAACGTTTTGAATTCATCGACAGTCTCAAAAAAGAAATCGCTCGGCATCTGCATTACTTTTTCTTTTGCATAACTATCCCACAAAACCGAAGCAGCTTTAACACCGGCACTGTGTGCCGCTATAACATCGGCCGGTGCGTCGCCGATCATTAAAACTCGATTTCTATCTAACTCAAATTTTTCAACAAACAAATCGATTCCTTCACGCGAAGGTTTGGACTCTTTAACATCATCTCCGGTTACTATCATATCGAATAAATCGTAAACTCCAATTTCTTTTAATGTGATTGTTGCAGAATCTTTGCCCTTCCCGGTGTAAATAGAAAGTGGGATGTTTTTCGACTTTATGAATTGAAGAATCTCAATCATGCCCGGATAAATATCAGCCATATGCTGATGCTGCGAAGAGTAGAAATCGAAATAATCTTTCCTAGCTTCTGTATAATCATTCTTCATCCATTCTTGCAGAATAACATCTTCGGTTGGACCGAACATGGCAATTATTTCTTCATCAGAAACTGTTTTGTTCAAATACTTTTTTGTTACATGGTTAAAGGAAGAAAAAATCAATTCATTGGTAGAAGTTAAAGTTCCATCCACATCAAATATAAACCCGTCAAAATTTCTCAAAAAAATT
Organism: uncultured Melioribacter sp.; assembly: GCA_964510975.1. Classification (GTDB taxonomy): domain Bacteria; phylum Bacteroidota; class Ignavibacteria; order Ignavibacteriales; family Melioribacteraceae; genus Stygiobacter. Next base: position 697 of record CAZEDR010000322.1, read on the forward strand.
ACCTCATTATAAAAATTACAAGTTTTCCATTGCTGCTTAATGCAGCAAATTTATTCGTATCCAGTTGGAATAGCGATTTTACCGTTGCAAAATCAAGCTTAAATACTTCTCTGAGTAGTTCCTTTTCAATTGCTTCGTAGATAACTCCGTCGTAAACAAAAAACACATTTTTGTTAAACTCGTAAAACTGATAGGAGTTGAATGAAGGATTATGTTTAAGTGTGAAACCATCAATCTCAACTTCATCTTTCACAGAAAAGATAATCAGTTTCTTGTCTTGGTGAATTAGGTATATATTCTTTTGACTAGCTGAGTAGAAAAAGCTTGGTGATACTTTATCCTTTTCAAGCCGCCAGTTTAGTCTGCCGAGTAAAAAATTAATAGAATAAAGCATGCTGTCTGCTGAAACGAGGTAAATACTTTTTCCATCCGAAACAATCTCTGAACGAGAAAAATTTGCTGATTCCGATTCCAGCCATCTCCAAATTAATAATCCGGTATTTGCATCTATACAATTGAGTGAACCATCTCCCCTCGTAAATACAAGCTTATTGTTAAGTAATATCGGCTTTGTAAAAAGAGAATCTTTTTGATCTGAATTCTGCCAGTATTCTTGGAGCGATTCGAGATCAAGGCAAGAAATTTTGCCACTTGCCATTCCGAATACAAGAGCAGCTTTGGAGCCGGTCTGTTTCGGTATCATTAATTCTTTCTTGCCAACATAATCGAAGGCAAAAAGGGGAGTAGTGATTCTTTCTTCTAACCCTATCGATTGTAACTGAGCCCCGGTCAAAACATCATAAGAATTGATTTCGCTATTATCTGTTGCAACAACAAGAGTACTATCAATCACTACCGGTTGAATAGAAATATTGCCGAAAAGCTGCTGTTTCCACAAAAGAGTTAAAGTAGAATCAGAGCAGCTAATTCTTCCATTGCTTGAATAAGAAATAAATTTTCCGTCGTAGTAAATAGTTTCTGTAAACGCAGAATCAAGCTGTACGGTTCTCAGTATAGTAGCCATGATAGCAGCATTCTTGGCTGGAACTGTTTGTGTCTTCTTATTTTGAGCAACACCTATTATGGAAAGAAAGACAAAAAGTAACATCAAGAAGTATTTGTTCATAAGCTCATCAATTTTCGGGTTCAAAATTAATCAATTCAACTTCGGTTATGAAATTGAGAAAAATCAAAAGTTAGGTAAATTGTAAAGCCCCCCTCATTTTCATATATTTTGCCCGCAAATTCCAAAGAGTATATGAATAAAATCCGCAATTTCTGCATTATTGCCCACATAGATCATGGCAAATCAACCATCGCCGATGGGTTGCTTGAGTTTACTCACACTATTTCTAAGCGTGAGGCGAAGGAACAATTGTTAGACAGTTTGGATTTGGAGCGCGAGCGAGGTATTACTATTAAGTCACACGCAATCCAGATGAAGTATGAAGCTCAAGACGGTGGGCATTACACGCTTAATCTAATTGACACTCCCGGACACGTAGATTTTTCTTATGAAGTTTCCCGTTCACTTGCTGCTTGCGAAGGCGCCATTCTTATTGTAGATGCAGCTCAAGGTGTTGAAGCCCAGACCATTAGCAATTTATATATGGCCATTGACGCCGGGCTGGAAATTATTCCGGTTATAAATAAAGTTGATCTACCAAGCGCAATGGTTGATGTTGTTAGTCATCAGATAATGGACTTGATTGGCTGCAAACAAGAAGAGATAATATTAGCAAGTGCTAAAACCCGTTTAGGTATTGATCTGATTTTAGAGGCAGTTGTAAAACGCGTTCCGGCTCCAGCCGGCGATGAAAGCGCGCCGCTTCAAGCTTTAGTCTTCGATTCTGTTTTTGATTCTTATCGTGGCGCAGTTGCTTACGTTAGAATTTTCAACGGAGTTCTAAAAGAGAAAGATGAAAGGAGGAAGAAAGATGAGTTTGATGGCAAAAGATAAAGATGAAATTAAGTTCTTCATTAATGATAAAAAGTTTTTAGCAGAAGAAGTTGGCACACTGAGGCTTGCTAGAATAAAAGGTACCGAACTTAAAGCTGGAAATGTAGGCTATCTTATCGCCGGTATTAAAGAAATTCATGAAACAAAAGTTGGCGATACTGTTACTCATGTTAAGAATGGTGCAGAGCACCCGCTTCCGGGCTACAAAGATATTCTTCCAATGGTATTCAGCGGTTTGTATCCAACAAATACTGACGAGTATGAAAACTTACGCGAGGCTTTAGAAAAATATCGCTTAAATGATTCTTCCGTTAGTTATGAGCCGGAAACTTCTGTAGCGCTTGGTTTCGGTTTTCGCTGCGGCTTCCTCGGAATGCTTCACATGGAAATTGTGCAAGAAAGATTGGAGCGTGAGTTTGGCCAATCTCTTATAACAACTTTACCGAATGTGGAGTATTGGGTTTTCAAAAAGAATGGTAAAAAAGTTATTGTTGATAATCCGGCTGACATGCCGGTAGTTGGTGATATTGAGAGAGTTGAAGAACCTTATGTTAAAGCTCAGATTGTTACTCCAAGTGAGTACGTTGGTAATTTAATGCAACTTGCTATGGATAAAAGAGGCATCTACAAAAACACAACTTATATCGATCCGACAAGAGCCGATTTATCTTACGAGTTTCCTCTATCGGAAATTATTTTCGATTTTTATGATAAGCTGAAATCGATCTCGCGAGGATATGCTTCTTTCGATTACGAATTTATAGGTTATCGTGCATCAGATTTAGTTAAGATTGATATTCTGCTCAACAATGAAAAAGTAGATGCTCTTTCAATTATTGTTCACGAAAAGAAGTCTTATGAATGGGGGAGAAAAGTCTGTTCTAAATTGAAGGAATTAATTCCTTCGCAGATGTTTGAGATTGCTGTTCAAGCTGCAATTGGAGCTAAAGTTATTTCCAGAACAAACATTAAAGCGCTTCGGAAAAACGTATTGGCAAAATGCTACGGTGGAGATATTTCAAGAAAAAGAAAGCTTCTTGAGAAACAAAAAGAGG
>CAZEDR010000323.1:0-3710 GCA_964510975.1 uncultured Melioribacter sp.
TTTAACGCTATTTTCATCTGAACGAACTTCGTAGGTGGGGGCATTCACAATCTGCATGTTGAAGAGCTGCGCAATTACAATTGCTGTAAAACCAATTATGATGAATGACAATATTCTTTTTCTGGCTTCAGAGCCAAAAATATTATCGTTCATATTCTACTCTTCCTCATATTATATGCAACAATGCCCAAACCGAAAATTGTTGTGTACGCTGCCGGAAGCAGCGTTCCTTCAAGTAATAGAGCAGTAAACTTCATTTCGGGATTGAAATTCCCGGCAAAGGAATATACCAGCGAGTTTATGAAAGCTGCAATAAATAGAATAATCAAGAAAAAATAGCTTGCCGTATTTGTATCCACTCTATTTTCGTTGTAAAAATATCCAATCACAAATGAAGAGATCGTCATAGAAAGCATTGAAGCACCAAGAATTCCGCCGGAGAATAAATCAAAAAATAATCCCAATATAAAACCGAGTATCATTCCATAAATCTGACCGCCAAGCATTGCATAATAAACAACTACGATTAAAACAAAATTTGGCACAACACCGTAAATAGAAATAAGCGGAACAACCACTAGTTGAATTAACAACACTGGAATAAAATAAAATACCGGCTTAAAATAGTTTATCATGGCTTTTTCAATAGATTCATTTCCAGCTGATTGATTTGCTTGCTAGACACAATTCCTATAACAAATAAATTGTTTGTAGCCTCAATTGCGGCAAATGGTTTTACAGTTAGGCTGTGGAGCAGACCAAGTTCGTTAGTTTCTTTTTTCGAGATAATTCCAACTGGAATTAATGGCGGGAATAGAGAACTGAAATCGGAAGTTTCTACTCTGTCACCAATCTTAACATCGTATGTAGTAGGAATATCTTTGATGATTAAATCTCTACCGTCGAAACTGAGAACTCCGTCAACATTAGTTCTTTGAATAGTGACAGCAATGTTTAGGTTGCTATTCTGAATTGTTCTAACAACAGAATAATCTTCGGTTACATCCATAATTAAACCAACAAGACCTTGGTGATTAATTACAGGCATCCCTTTAGCAATGCCGGAGTTTGAACCGCGGTTCACAATGAAATTACCTTGCACTTTCGCAATCAATTTGGAGACAACTCTAACCGAAATTAAGGGAAGACTGGAAGTATCTCTCATATTAATCATCGAACGCAATTCATCATTTTCGGCTGCAGCTTTTTTTAGTTTATTAAGCTGCAGAGAAATTTTGGCGTTCTCTATTCGCAATTCTTCAACTTCAACATCGGGAGTAAAGATAGAAGTTACTGCTTCTGTTAATTCACTTAACACAGCGAAGTTAGCAATAGCAAAAGTCTTGAGTTTTTTTGCTTGCGGCTTTTCACTAAGGGAAATAGAAATTAGACTAACTACAACGAGAATTACGAGTATAACGTATTCTTTGAACTGGTATCCAAGTCTTTGAAATACTTTTATCATCAATAAGTTCTTTTACGTATGAACACCCTAGAATATTTGTTTATGTTTTCTATAGCTTTGCCGGCACCACGTACAACTGCTGTTAACGGATCATCGGAAACGTGAACCGGTAAATTGGTTTCCATTCTGATTCTCTCATCCAAACCTTTTAGCAAAGCGCCGCCCCCGCTTAACAAAACTCCTCTATCCAAAATGTCTGCAGATAATTCCGGAGGAGTTCTTTCCAACGTTTGTTTTACAGCTTCAACTATTTGAGAAATATTTTCGTTCAATGCTTCACGTATTTCCACAGAACTAACTTCGGCAGTTTTAGGAATACCGCCAACCAAATCTCTTCCTTTAACCTGGATAGTTACTTCTTCTTTAAGAGGTACCGCACTACCAACTTCACATTTAATCGATTCAGCAGTTCTTTCACCAATTAGAAGATTGTAATTTTTCTTGAAGAACTGCATTATTGCGTTGTTCATTTCATCACCGGCAATACGAATTGATTCTTCGTTAACAATTCCGGCAAGTGCAATAACAGCAATCTCTGTTGTTCCGCCTCCAATGTCTATAATCATGTTACCAACCGGAGCTTCAACATCAACACCAATTCCAATTGCAGCAGCCATCGGCTCTGCAACTAAATGAACCTCTTTAGCGCCGGCATGCTCGCATGCATCGCGCACAGCGCGTTTCTCAACTTCGGTAACACCGCTTGGAACAGCAATAACTATTCTTTTACTTTGAAACGCATTAGGTGTAACCATTTTAATAAACGCGCGAATCATACCTTCTGCAATTTCAAAATCTGCAATTACACCATCACGCATCGGGCGTGTAACACGAATCTCTCTATGTTCACGGCCTTGCATTTCTTTAGCTTTATTTCCGAGTGCAATAATCTTCTTTGTATTTCTATCAAACGCAACAATGGAAGGCTCATTCAGCACAATACCTTTTCCCTTGATGTAGATAAGAGTGTTAGCAGTTCCTAAATCTATTGCAACGTCCGTAGAGAAAAAATCTAAAATTCCCATGTAGTTCCTTAGTGCTTAAAATTTCTAATTCCGGTAAAAACCATTGAAATATTTTTTTCGTTTGCGGCATTAATTACTTCTTCATCACGTACCGAACCACCCGGCTGAATAACTGCTGTGATTCCTTGTTCAGCAATTTGTATTAATCCATCTGCAAATGGAAAGTATGCATCCGAAGCAGCAACCGCGCCGGTTAAATCGTGACCAAACTGTTTCGCTTTTTCAGAAGCTAAACGTGCCGAATCGACTCGAGACATTTGCCCGGCACCAACACCAATCGCCATTTTGTTTTTAACAAACACAATTGCATTGGATTTAGTATGCTTGCAAACCGTCCAAGCAATTTTAAGATCTTCTAATTGCGAATTATCAACTTGCCTGGTTGTAACAACTTTCAATTCTATGTTGGCAATTTTGGAATTATCTTTTTCTTGAACAAGAACGCCGCCTGGAATAGATTTAATCTGAAAGTCAGAAGCGGCTAAGCTTGTTTTCTGACGAATGATTCTTCGGTTCTTCTTCGCAGCCAATAATTCCAGAGCTTTTTTAGTGTATGATGGTGCAACTACAATCTCAAGAAATATTTCGTTTAATTTTTCTGCGGTTGCTTCATCAACTTCGCAATTGAATGATACGATTCCACCGTAAGCAGAAACATTATCGCAAGAAAGCGCTAGCTTATAAGCAGAGAGTGTACTCTCTCCAATTGCTACTCCGCAAGGATTTGTATGCTTAATAATCGAGCAAGCATTTGGTTCGAGATCATTAACCAATTCAACAGCGGCAGTAAGATCAACAATATTATTGTAGCTTAATTCTTTTCCGTGAATAATTTCGAAATACTTTTGGAAGTTACCGAACAAGTAGGCTTTTTGATGAGGATTTTCGCCGTAGCGTAAATCAAAATTAGCTTGTAGGTTAATTCTAAAATCAAGTTTCGGCTGCTCAAATTCTTTTTCCAGATAATTGGCAATCAAAGTATCGTAATAAGAAGTGTATGCAAAAGCTTCGTAAGCAAGTTTCTTTCTTGTTTCTAAACTCACACCGCCATTTTTAATTTCGGCTAGAAAAGATTTGTACTGAGAAGAATTTGTAAGCACGCTAACGTACTTGTAATTCTTGGCAGAAGCGCGTATTAGACTTGGTCCGCCTATATCGATGTTTTCAATTTTTTCTTCAAGAGAAATATCATCTCTATCAACTACTTTTGGAAACGGATA
>CAZEDR010000324.1:0-3706 GCA_964510975.1 uncultured Melioribacter sp.
CGGATGGAAAATGTTTTTCTTTTAACCAGAGAACCGGCGGTGTACCAAGAAGAGATAGAAAAGCAGAAACGAGAAAGAGTACAATTACCGATTGCGCAAGATTTATTCCGGCAATTATTATTACGAATGCTGCAACCGAAACTAGTATATCCTTTCCTCTTAATGAATTGTTTTGTCTAATCATTTTCATACTTAGATTATATTTTTTTCAGTCTTAGATCAGAAATCATAGCAACTGCAGAGATGAAGTAAACTACTACGAACCAATCAAGATATTTTTGTGCAAACAGATAACCAATTAGTGAAATTGTAGAGACGGCTGAAGCAGCCAAGACTGTCGGAATTCCGGTAAAGCCTTTTTGCTTGTAAGCAGTAAAGTATGCTAATCTAATTGATGCGGCTCCAACATTTAGGAATCCGGCAAATAGCATTGCATAATTGTCGATTCCGACAAACCAACCAAAAACTACCGAAGCAGCAACGGCCATAAAATCCGTGAAGCTATCTAGATAAACTCCAAGCTTGCCGCCGCCGATTGCTCTCGCTAATTTTCCATCAAAATAATCCAGCAGAAATTGCATGAGGATTAGAAAGTAGGCTAGTACAACAAATCCTTCTAGGGAGAAATAGACTGAGAACGAAACACATAGAAGGCCAAGAAGAGTTATTAAATCCGGCCAGCGAAGAGTTTGCAACTGTTTGAATAACATCGTAGTATTTCCTCATTAAACATTGGAATCAAAAATCACTTTTGCTTGACTCAGTCTTATTTAATTCATTTAACATTTATCACTAAGCTAAACTATACGACGCCCGCTTATTATTCTAAGCAGTATCATAATGATTGCAATGACAAATAGAATATGAATGAAGCCGCCTAAAGTGTAAGAAGTTAGAAATCCGAGCAGCCAAAGGACTATTAATATTATTGCGATAGTATATAACATGATCATCTACCTTTTTTGTTGTTTGTAATATTTGAACTATTTTCAATTTGCACTTAGATAACTAAATGATAAGATGACACATATAGAACGTCATCGTTTTCTATTTTCTTTCTTTTCATTATTAGGGTTTGGTTTAGTCGGCTGCTCTTTATTATTGCTTCTTGACGGACTAACCTCACGCGCTTTGGATTGCTGGTTCCTATTATTATTCACTTTTGGTGCGGGAATATTTTCCGGTTTAGCAGCGCGAACTTCTTTGTATTCTGTTTTAGGTCGTTCTACATTTCTATTTGATTTAGGAGCACTATTGTTTCTGTTATCGCTTGGTGGATTTACTTTCTGCATCTCTGCCGGTTTTGTTTTCCTAATCTCTTTTTCATTATTGGCTGATCTTATTGGTTGATAGTCACGACTATTAATATCCATCTTAGTCGGTGTGTTTGCTTCCGTTGGTTTTTGACTATTCACATTATTATCTCTTTGCCTTTCCTCATTTTTAGGATTCCTAAGTGCTTCTCTTTGCGACGGACGTTTAACATCTCTAAGCTTGGAAAGCTCTGTTGGAACCGGCTTATCTTTTCCGCTATTCTTTTCAACTCTCGGTCTATATATCTGAAGCTGATCATTGTTTAAACTCTGTCCCGGTCTATCTCTTTCATAAACAGTAACCGGCTTAACAGTTTTACCGGTTTTCTTTTCTACAATTTCTCTCTCGGGACCGGATACATACGTTGAGCGCCTCTTATCATCATAATATGTTTTATTAATAATGGAAGAGTTATTTATCATCTGCCGATTGTTTTTGCGGTCAATATAATTGCGGCCAATGTCCCGTCGTTCAATATCTCTATCTCTTACAAAAACCCATCTATCAAAAGGAAGATCATAGTATTTGCCGAAAGTAATATTTATCGAAACACCCGGTCTCATTGGCGCCCAGCCAAAAAAACCTTCAGACATTCTCCAGGTAACCCAAGATGGACCCCAGTCACTATCGGGAACCCAATACCATCCATAAAAATTATTATAATCCCAACGGCCATAATGGAAAGGTGCCCAGCCCCAATCATAATCAGAGACCCACATCCAGCCATAATCAGTCAACAGCCAATGTCCATTTGACAAATAAGGGACAAAGTCTGGACCGGCTGAAGGAATCCATATATAACCATGATTGAAATCTTCAATCCATTGGCCGTAGGGATGCAATTCGTTGTAGAATACTTGGAAGTTAACACCGCTATGCTGTGCCGAAACTTTTGGAGTGAGAATTGCGAATACAATATTAAAAATGATTATTAGCGAAACTATTTTGATCGAAAATATTGCGTTAAGTTTTTTCACAGCAGCTCTCCTATTAAAACCTTCTTCATACAATTTATATTTTTGATTAATGCTTATAAAAAAGATAAGGTTACACTTGGCGGTGTTCAATCGAGCGAAGGGATGAAAAAGGGACTACATCTTTTTGCATGAACGAATAAGGACGATTAGAAATAAAAAGGCCGCAACTCATTATTGCGGCTTTTGGTCGTCCTTAATTTAAACCCTAAAAACTAAGAACGTTGTGTGTACCAATTTATTTTTGCAACAACATCTTTCTTGCAATTGAACTTGGACGAGTCACTAGTATATAAAGATACTCACCGCTTTGTAGATTGCTGCCGTCAAAATCAATTTCATATTTGCCGCTATCATAAACCTTATCAGTTAGAACAGCAACCCCTTTGCCTTCGTTATCTATTACTTTGAGCTTTACATTCATTCTTTGTGCTACTGTAAAACCAATTTTTGTAATTGGATTAAACGGATTTGGCAAATTTTGTTCTAGTGATAGAAGTAAAGGTGAGTTATTCTCCTCTGGACTAGGTTTCAATACAAAGGCTGGTAAACTAATTGCCCATGAATAATTTGGACTGTAAAAGAACAATTCATCAATGCTGCTCTTCGCGGTATAAACTCCTTGGTGATCTGAATTGTACAAATCGATACAGTTTGTTGCTTCATAATCTTTTCTATCATCGTTTGGGAATTTATTCAATAGTTGAGCATTCAAGCCGATGCCGATGACTACAGATATTATCAGAAACTGAACAAACATTCTTCTCTCTTTCATAAAAACCTAAACGGAGAAAGTATCCTTCGAAATTTTTTGTAGCCCATGCTTAGCACCGACCAGTAACCTTCTACTCCATTCACTATTTTGCTCGCGCGCAAAGCTACTTCCTCTACATTCAACATTATTGTATTTGTAAAATCAACAAACTGATGAATGTCTTTGCCTAGCTCTTCCAGTTGATTGAGGATTCTTTTTAAGTAGATTATCATAAAAATGCAGAGTGAAGAAGCACTCAAGAGTAAGATTACAAGAAGAAAGTCAATTATTGACATAATTAATCACTCATCCTAATAGGTTTTACAACTATTGGTGCCTATCACTTTTGGGAAGCATGTTTTTTAAGTGCTGCTTTTCTTTTTCATTTTTTTGTTTGCCTGCACGTGCAATACTTTCTACTTGCTCTTTTGCATCGGCAAGTATCTTATCGGATTCATGCAGTAAAACGTCTACCTTTTCTTCAGCATCGGAAAATAACATTTCTGACTTTTTTTTTACATCTCTGAATAATTGGGTTGCTTTTTCTTTAGCAGACGAATAGTACTCTTCTGTGTCTTCTATAATATCTTGAGATTTGGTTTTAATAATCTTTCGTAAATCTTTTCCGGATTTTGGTGTATACAACAGCGCAACAACAGATCCC
>CAZEDR010000325.1:0-3701 GCA_964510975.1 uncultured Melioribacter sp.
TCCAGAATGGCGTGTTATCTCCAAGCCCTTCAAATCCGCTTCCATTATTTGCCGATGCAGATGTAAACTCATAAAGCATTTCAGAAAATCCGTGGAATGATGGATTATTCAGCCAACCGATTGAAGGATTAATTGCAGCGGTTAAAGCCGCTAGAGCAGTTCCAACTAAAATTAAAAATGGATGAAGCAGAATTATTAAAGCGGCAATTTTAACTTCTCTTACTTCAATCTTCTTTCCTAAAAACTCCGGCGTTCTACCAACCATCAATCCGCCGATAAACACAGCAATTATCACAAACATGAAGAAGTTTATAAAACCTACTCCTACTCCGCCATATATGGCATTGATTGACATGTCCAGTAAAAGAATTCCTCCGGTAAGTGGAGTTAGGCTATCATGCATTGCATTAACAGAACCGTTTGAAGTAGAAGTTGTTATTACACTCCATAGCGCAGTTGCTGAAGAACCAAAGCGGACTTCCTTCCCTTCTATGCTTCCCAGCGGCTGAGAAATTCCCAATTTTGATATAATCGGGTTTCCGCTTGTTTCAAGCTTAACAGCACTTACAACAAAGATTAGGAATAGGATTGTCATTACTCCAAAGAATATCCAAGCTAATTTTTTCTTTTCTAGGTAAAAACCAAAAGTAAAGACAAGAGCAATTGCTATAATTCCAATTGAAAATGTTTCTATAATATTTGTGAAGTAGTTTGGATTTTCGAATGGATGAGTTGAGTTTGGACCAAAATAACCTCCTCCATTTGTACCTAACTGTTTAATTGCAACAATCGGCGCTACCGGTCCGGTTGCAACTTGAACGGAATCTCCTTCTAATGTTGTAACTGTCTGCAATCCCTTAAAAGTTGTCGGAACACCGTTAAAGAGGAGTAGAATTGCAACTACAACAGACAAAGGAAGTAGTATTCTTGTACAGCTCTTTAAGAAGAGATTGTAGAAATTGCCTAGATCTGAAACTTTCTTTTGGACTAATCCTTTTAACAATAATCCCATTGCAGCTATTCCGGTTGCTGCAGTTACGAACTGAAGAAAGCCTACCACTATCAATTGTGATAAATATGATAACCCCGTTTCGCCGGAATAATGCTGAAGATTTGTATTTGTTGTAAAACTTGATGAAGTATTGAAAGCTAATGTTGCTTCCATATCTCCGATATTAGCCGGATTTAGAAATGGAATTTTACCTTGGAAAATCAGAATTACAAATCCCCAAACAAAGAATACAAGATTCAAACGTAATAGAGCTTTGCTGTTTTCTTTCCAGTCTAAAGATTCATCCGGATTAATTCCGGAAATCTTAAAGATGAATTTTTCAAATGGAGCGAGAAAATCTGTCCAGACTTTCTCTCCCTTAAATACTTTGCTTATATATTTTCCCAAAGGAATCGCTAGCAGAAAGGTTAGAGTTATAATTAAGATTACACCTAAAATTTCGGTTGTCATTTTAATCTCCTAAAATTTTTCGGGCTTAATCAATGCGTAAAGCAAATAACCAAAAACAATTACACTAATAACAAGAAGCAGAATCATTTCGAGCTCCTATATTTTATCGAAAAAAGAAATTGATTTGAACATTGCGTAAAAGATTACAAGACCAAGTAAAAGCATCACGATTTCCATTATTTATCCATTGAGTTTATATGTGGATAGCCAAACGAGTGCCAGACATTAAGGGAATGAAATTATTCACTTAACTCATTTCATTTTCACTAGTTAATTGTTGGACTCGGATTTTAGCGGGGATTTAAACAAAAAACACCCTACCGTTTTGGTAGGGTGTTTTTTCATTTCGGCATGATTTCGTTATATCAAATATTACTCTACACCATAAGATTGCAGCTTGCGATACAATGTAGTTAAACCTATTCCAAGAATTTCCGCAGTTTTAGTTTTATTACCGTTAACACTTTCGAATACTTTTAGTATATGATTCTTTTCAACATCTTCAAGAATCAAAACTTCTGCTCCACTATGTTTATCACCCTTAAAAAATTCTTTTGGAAGTGAATTCTCAGTTAAAATTTCGCCGTCTGCCAGTATTATGGCACGTTCTATAACATTTTTTAACTCTCTGATGTTACCCGGAAAATCGTATTGCATTATGCTTTCCCAAAATGCTTTAGTTACATTCTTGATGTTCTTCCCAAGTTTTTTACTGAAGTGCTGAATAAAGTATTCTGCAAGATGAATCAAGTCATCTCTTCTTTCCTTAAGTGAAGGCAGCTCAAGCTTAACAACACTTATTCTATAATATAAGTCGGCACGGAAGTTTCCTTTTTCTATTTCAGAAGAAAGATCTCTATTTGTAGCAGCAATAATTCTAACATTTACTTTTGTCGGTTTGGTATCACCCGGTTTAATAAAATCATTTGTTTCTAAAACTCGCAAGAATTTAGCTTGCAACGCAAGATCAAGTTCACCCACCTCATCTAAAAATAGAGTCCCGAGATGAGCTTCTTCAAATAATCCTTTTTTATTCTTAACGGCTCCGGTAAATGCACCGGCCTTATAACCGAACATTTCGGATTCTAACAACTCTCTAGCAATTGCGCTGCAATTTACTGCTACGAAAGAATGATTATTTCTGCTGCTTGAATAATGCATTGCCTGAGCAAATAATTCCTTGCCTGTCCCGGTTTCACCAAGAAGTAAAACCGGAGTATCTGTTTGTGAAACTTTTATTGCAACATCTTTTGCCTTTTTTATTGCTTCGGAATTACCGGTTATAGAATTGAAACTAAATTTTTCCGTTACACTTTTTTCAAGTATTGCTATCCTTCTCTTAAGACTAACCTTTTCAACTGCTCTCTCTAGTAATGGAATAATTTTATTATCCTCATCCCCTTTAGTAATGTAATCGAATGCCCCCTCTTTTATTGCTTTAACTCCATCTTCAATTGTGCCGTAGGCTGTTAAAACAATTACTTCGCAAATATTATTTATTGATTTAATTTTTGCGATAAGGTCGATACCATTTATATCCGGAAGTTTAACGTCGGTAATCACAACCGAAATATCTTCCTTCTTTAATACGCTGAGTCCTTCTTCAGCATTTTCAGCATCAAAAGTGTTGTAGTTCTCAAGTTTGATTAGTTTGACCAATAGATTACGCAGATCATTTTCGTCATCAATTATTAATACTGATTCATTCATTACAATAGTCAATTGATTGTTGAGTTAAAGATAAAACGAATTTGAATTAGTTGTTAGATGCCTTTTATAGCACAAATTGAATATAGGTTCCTTAAAAAAAAGAAACCCTTGTAACTTTTCAATTACAAGGGTTATTTTTTTGTGAGTTAATAGATTCGAACCAATGACCCTGCCGACTTCGCCGGAGTGCTCTGAACTAACAAACCTTCCAGATAACTAACAGCCTTAGCTGAATTCTTTAATAACTTCAGATACTTCTCTGATTAATCATGCAATTCATATGAAATCAGCATTTCCCATTTCTCACTTGTAGAGGTATATCCTTTGTGCCTTCTATAATGCTGAGCAATTCTTTGTACAAGATTTGAAGTATAACTAATGTAGTGGCGTTTTTGATCGGAGCGCAGTATGTATACAAAGTAGGCTGGCATAAATTAAAAAACCCCGAATTCAGACTTGAATCGGGGTTTCTTCGTGGGAGTTAATGGATTCGAACCAATGACCCTCTGCTTGTAAGGCAGATGCTCTG
>CAZEDR010000326.1:0-3678 GCA_964510975.1 uncultured Melioribacter sp.
TCAGAATGGATAATATATTTCAAATAATCATTTTCATTTTTGTTATTTGGAGTATAATCGGTTCTGCGCTCGGGAAGAAAAAGACTCAAAACAAGCAGCCGTTACCAAGAAGAATTCCGCGAGAAGGACCGAACAATCCTTCTCCGAATTATCGCCAAAATTCTCAAGAAGTCTTGGAAGAGCTTCTCGGTTTCAAAATTCCTAAAAGGGAAGACGAATACCCTACCGGAGTTAACTATGAACTCGAGGATATCGAGAAGTCGTCTCAAGATTTGGAAAAGGACACGCAAGAAGTTTACAATCGGAACAAGTATGAACAAGCTCTTGAAGAGATTGACTATGATAAACTTGGTTCTTTAGAGAATATTCCACTCCAACAAACAAAAGTTGAAACATCGGACGCATATTCGCAAAAGTATACAACCTATTCACAGACTTCACAAATGAGAGGTAAGTTTAGAAATAAAACAAGTATACGTGATGCAGTAATTCTTTCAGAAATTCTAAATAAACCCAAAGCTCTGCGACGAAAATAGCTTAAGTGTGATTTTAGAAGAGGCTGTCACAAAAGTAAATATTCAATAGTATAATCTGCGAAAATCAGTTAAATCAGTGTTATCCGCGGGCTATTATAGGATAAAACTTTCCTTTTGAGACAGCCTCTTCTTTTTCTAATTTCTGTTTGTTACTTGCCCCTCAATTAGCTCTAAGGTAATTCAAGAACTCAGAAATAGTTTTACTGCCAAATCTATTTTTTATAATTCTAAATCCATCACCATAAACTGTACTGGGATCATCTTCGATTTCATCAATTAATTTCTGAGAACTCTGGTCAACTTGCTGTTTCAAATACAAGTAAGCTGCATAATTGCAGCTACCTTCAATTACTGAACTCGTTAACTTCGCTTTAATATTTTCCGTTATCCAGACATGCATTAATTCATGTGCAATAATTGATTCTATGTTTAGAGCCGGCAATCCGTTAAGGACATAAATTGTATGAGAATACCTAGTGCCGCTTTTACTGCTTGAATATATGTCGGAAGCACAAAATCCTTTTACATTACTGCTGTAGTAGTTGCCGGCTTCCTTTTTTAATTCTGATAAAGAAACACCTTTTACAGATAAAGAAGATGAAGAGATTGAAATTCCAATTCCACCCAGCCAGGTTCTCACTTTTTCAAGTAAACCAGAAATTCTACCATTATCAAAGATTGCTACGATATAACAAATGTTGCATATGCTTCTTCCGTCAGAATATTTCTTTCCCCCTTTTGTTAATGATTCTGAAATCAATCGATTACAGCTGGTGCATCTTGGATACTCGTTTTCATGAGTAGTGTGATACTTATTCCCGTAATAGTCAACCAAAAAAGTCCCGCTCAAAGTCTTTCCGCATACTGCACACTTTGGTGAAACCTTATCAAAACATTCTCTATGATATTTCTTGCTTTGGCTTACAATATACTCATTGGTAATTGGCTCCTTGCAATACTCGCATTTCCATCCCATCACTTCTTGATAGCATTCAATATGATAATACTTTTG
Organism: uncultured Melioribacter sp.; assembly: GCA_964510975.1. Classification (GTDB taxonomy): domain Bacteria; phylum Bacteroidota; class Ignavibacteria; order Ignavibacteriales; family Melioribacteraceae; genus Stygiobacter. The sequence goes on from CAZEDR010000326.1 coordinate 1,549, forward strand.
CTTTTCTGTCATGAATTTATCCGGCAACGGCTTTTTGCAATAATCACAAATGAAATGATCCGGGTGAAAAACATTTTCGCCTACTTTAACGTAATCCCCTACAATTTCCCTTTTGCATGTAAAACAAATATTACTCTGGGCATGCAGAAATGCTGCACTAAGTAAGAATACTCCAATTATTAACTTGATCTTAACAGAAACCATTAAACAACCAGTTCGCTTTTGGATGAAATTAGCATTTTAGTCATCAATATTCTATCATTCTCAAAAAGAAATAAAATTAAATTACCGCTTAAATGTGCTGCCTTAAATTTCGATAATAATGCGGATAATTATTTATTCCAGAAATGTGTTAATGATTCAGCACACTTTTAGATTTCCGAAACTTTACTTAGATTAATTTAGTAATTATGAGTTTGAGAATGGAACCGTTTTCCGATAAAGCAAATAATACTTTGAAGAAAATAGAAGGAATGAAAAATTTAATTTCTATTCCCAAAATTATTTTTGAAGTATCTCAAGCAATTAAAGCAGAACCGGGTAATATTAAGAAATTGGCGCGTTTGGTGGAAAAGGATCAAGGATTGACAACAAAGATTCTTGCAGTTGCCAATTCACCATTATACGGCTTGCAGAAGAAAGTAGCTTCACTTGAATATGCCCTAATGTTAATGGGTACGAACGAAACAGTTAGAATAGTAACAGCAATCTCACTTTCCGAATCCCTTAAAATTAAATCCACCAAAGATTTTGATTACATGGAATATTGGAAACACTCTATGGTTGTGGGAATGGCCGCGAGAGATATGTCTATAAGATTAGGTTTTTCCGATCTGTTTGGTGAGGCGTTTTTAGCCGGTATGCTTCACGATGTTAGCATTCAAGTGTTTGCCCAGCATTTTGCAAGTGAATTTGAGGAGATTATAAGAGAAACGAAAGAGGGAAAAAGATTTTTAGAAAACGAAAAAGAAATTCTGGGTATTTCGCATGACTATATCGGTAGTCTGCTCATCCAAAAATGGAAATTACCGGAAGTAATTTCGGAAGCAATTGAATTCCATCACATACCTTCTTCAGCACCTACTAGTAAAGTACTCTGCGCGTTAGTTCACTTAGCAGATTCAATGACTCAAGAATTTAAAATTGGTAATTGCTTTTGGGATAGGAATCTTACGTTTGATGGAAATGTAGTTGAGATTTTAAAATTTAAATCCGCAGAAAAAATGGTCGTTTTTGTTAGCGAATACAGAGAAATTTTTCAAGATACGGCTGATTCAATAGTATTCTAATAAGGAATCGATTGTTGAGTTGTATTGAATTTCATTACCTTGTGCTTAACAAAGGATTACTACTGAGCATCATCGGATAAAATAATCACTTCAAGGCTCACAATAGCCAACAAACTATCACTACACTTACATTTCGTTGAACTACTAAACCGAGTAATTTGTTAATTAATTATTCACCTTAACCGGTTGTGTGAATTAGATTTGGGATGATAGTAGAAGGAAGTGAAAAGCAATTATTCAAAAATATATCTGTGTAAATCATAATAAATCCGTTTGATCCGCGTTCCATTTTTTGATTAAATAATTGCTTTTTACTTCGTAAAGATTAATTCACACAACGGGTTAACCTTACGCAAAAAAGGAAAGATTCGCTACGAAGGCTCAAAGTTTTCACAAATTAAGACATACATTCTATGTGGATTTTGTGCTTTGGCGCCTTAGGTAGATGATTATTTAAGAAAGGACTCAAATGGACTATATATTACCCTTCAGTGTCATGCTGATTTTAAGCATAGTTGCACTTATTTCTTCTTATTTGGGATACACGCATTGGTTAAAAAAGAGAAAGTTTATGAAGTCAATTGAACAGCGACATGATTCTTTAAAATTCGAAAAGGCGCACGATAAAGAAGAATTGATAAAGCGAGCTTTAATGCTAATCAAAAACGATTAGTACAAAAACCTTTCTACTTCACAATTAAGCTACCACTCTTCATTTAAAAACAAAAAGCCCGAATTAATTACAATTTGGGCTCTTCAAATACTAAGTTTTATAAAAACTAACCTATTAACCGGTTGTGTGAATTAGATTTGGGATGATCGTAAAAGGAAGTGAAAAGCA
>CAZEDR010000327.1:0-3609 GCA_964510975.1 uncultured Melioribacter sp.
CGGCTGGCAAATGCGTATTCAGATGGCAAAGATTCTTCTCTCTCAAAACGATTTGCTCTTGATGGATGAGCCAACCAACCATTTGGATATTGATACATTAGGATGGCTGATAGATTTTCTGCAATCATCTAATGCAGCGCTCATAATAATTTCTCACGATAGACATTTTATAAATAGTGTAACTTCAAGAACCATTGAAGTCTTTGACAGACAAATCAATTTCTATTCCGGTAACTACAGTCAATATTTAGTTTACAAGGAAGAACGGGAAAAGCAGCTTGTGGCGCTTCAAAAGAATAGAGAAAAACGCAAAAAAGAAATTGAAGGATTTGTTGAACGATTCCGCTACAAAGCATCAAAAGCGAGACAAGTACAAAGCAGAGTTAAACAGCTCGAAAAAATTGAAACGATAGAGATATCATCTGACGAAAGAAAGATCGCACTCCGTTTCCCCGACCCTCCTAAGAGTGGTGTAGTTCCGGTTGAGATAAAGGCTCTAAACCATAATTACGGTCCTTTGCAAGTTTTGAAAGACGTTACACTTGAAATAGAACGTGAAGATAAGATTGCTATTGTTGGTCCAAACGGCGCCGGTAAAACTACACTCGCAAAAATAATCGCATCCAAGCTTACTCCAACCAGCGGCACTGTTACACTTGGGCACAATACGGTTATGTCCTACTACGAACAAGAAGTTGCAGATTCCATAGATCCCGATTTTGATCTTATTGACGCGCTTGAAGAGGTGAACAACAATTTATCAGCTGGAGAAATCCGTTCGATACTTGGATCATTTTTATTTTCCGGCGATGATGTGTTCAAAAAAATCAAAGTCCTTTCCGGCGGAGAAAGAAGCAGAGTTGCTCTTTCCAGATTACTATTGATGAAGGCGAATTTGATAATTCTTGATGAGCCTACAAATCACTTGGATTTTTCTTCTAAAGCTATTCTGCAAGAAGCATTAATAAATTTCAGCGGAACATTGATTATCGTTTCTCACGATGTGGACTTCCTTCGCCCAATTGTGAATAAAGTAATTGAGATACGTGAATGTAAGGGAAAGGTTTTTCCGGGCAATATCGATTACTATTTGATGAAGCGGCAAGAATTGATCGAGCAAAAAACAATAGTAGAAGAAACTTCCTCAACCGAAAAAACAACAAGGAAAGATCAAAAAAGAGTTGAAGCGGAAATGCGCCAAAAGAAATTTGCTGCTACAAAAACTTTGAGAGCTAAGCTTGATAAATGCGAGAATGAAGTTGCATTGCTAGAGGGACAAAAAGGAAACTTAGAAAGTGAACTTGCCGATTCAAAAATTTTTACAAATCCTCAATTAGCAAAAGAAAAGAACCTTGAATATGAAAAAATAAAAGTCCAGCTTGATAAGGCTTACCAAGTTTGGACGGAACTTTCGAATGAGCTGGAAGAAATTGAAAAGAAATTCGAACTAAATTAATTACGCACATATTCAGCTAACTTCGTCACTAAGAGGTTTTGAATAAGCAAGTAAATTTTGAGTTTTTCCTTTGTGTCTTAGAGACTTAGTGGCAAATCTTTCCTTTTTTGCGTAAGGTGAGTTATTTACCCAAAAATTCTTCAGCTAAAGCAATTCCGCCATACAAAGCCGCGTCGTCGCCTAATTTCGTTTCAAAAATCTTTACACATTTACCCGGTGCTTCAAGAACAGATTCGTTAAAAGTCTTGGTAATTATAGGTATCATAAACTCATGCATTGCTTCAATTACGCCGCCGCCGAGTACAATTGTATCTATGTTAAGAAGTGTAGTAATGCTTCCGAGCACGGTTCCAATAGTTTTGCTGGCTTTTGTAATCTGCTTTACAACAACCGGATCTTTTTTAGCTATTGCATCAGCTAGCGCTTTACTCTTTAAGGATTTCTTTTCTTTAACTGTGCTCTGCTTCCCCCTTTTCAAATTCTTTTTAACTTCCCTAACTATTGCTGTTCGGCTGGCTGTTAGCTCGAAGGTTGAATGAATTGGAGAGATCGAGAATGCGCCTTTAGCATCAACCAGCATATGACCAATTTCTCCGGCATAGAAAGTTGAGCCTCTGTAAATTTTTCCATCAAAGAAAAGCGCGCCGCCAATTCCCGTTCCTACAAAAACCACAATCATATTTTTAACTTCATCTTTGAGCTCATATTTCTTAATGCCCAATCCGGCAAGATTCACATCATTTTCAATCAAAACCGGAATACTAATTTGATTCGATAACGCTTCCTTAATATTGTATTCAACTAAACCGAGATTTGGCGCAATTGCAATTATCCCGGTTGAAGGATTTACCGTACCGGGGACTCCAAGGCAAACAGCTTTAATATCTTCTTCGTTAAGATGGTTCTCTAAGAGAATTTGCCTAACTGAATTGGAGATCGAGAGCACAATTTCATCACCACCCTTTTCAATATCCGTAGCTACTTTTAATCTTGATACAATTTCATTTTTATCATTAAGAAGAGCAGATAAAATTTTTGTTCCGCCTAAATCAACACTAATGATGTAAGAAGCAGCCATTTTCTCTCCAGATTTGTTAGCAGTACAGGTAGAATAGTTATTTTATTTTTTACTAAATTTCTCTAAGAAATAGATGAATGAATGGTGAATTCTTCCCACTCAAGATAATAGTTTTTTGAATTATGCGGGAGTTCTAATGCATATAAATTTTTCGAATATTCCGGCGCACCAAAATTTATTCTTGGATTACATTGAGGAATTTGAGAATGTAGCTAGGTTTTATGGAAAGAACTTTAGAAAAGCCGATCAGTTCCTTCCTCATTTTAATAGATTGGCATCGAAGGATAGACCCCACCGGGCATTGCTATCCGAGATTATCCAAACTCAATATCACAAGCAAAAAATATCAAAAGCTACGCAGCACAATATAGACAACCTGGCCTCGCCAAAAACTATTGCAATTGTTACCGGGCAGCAATTAGGGTTGTTTGGCGGCCCTATGTACACTTTCTACAAGACAATTACTGCTATAAAGCTCTGCGAATACCTAAGCAAGCAATATTCGGAGTTTAATTTCGTACCGGTTTTTTGGCTTGAAGGCGATGACCACGATTATGATGAAGTACGAGCGTTTTCTGTTCTAAGCAATGATAATTCCTTCCTCAGTATTCAGTATGATGATGGTTTAGGAGAGGATATTAACCGTGGTTCAATAGGCGGACTAAAGTTTAATGAGAATTTGAATACAGTTTTTGAAAATCTTGGGAACACACTTAGGGATACTGAATTCAAAGCGTCATTAATTGATTTGCTGAAATCAATTTATCAGCCGGGTAAAACATTTCTGGAATCGTTCCGCGAATTGATGATTAATTTGTTCGATGAATATGGCTTAGTTGTTTTCAATCCAATTGATAACGCTGCAAAGAGACTGCTGATTCCGGTTTTCAAAAAAGCGATTGCAGAATACGCAGATCAATCTACAGCGCTTGTTGAAAGAAGCGCCGAACTGGAAGAAGTATATCATGCTCAAGTAAAAGTTAAAGCGATTAACATGTTTTATGTTGACGAAAATGAAAGACTGCTGATTGAGCCGACAGATTCCGGCGACTTGCGCTTGAAGGGTAAGAGAAAA
>CAZEDR010000328.1:0-3601 GCA_964510975.1 uncultured Melioribacter sp.
TGGTGTAATTTTAATTCTGGACCAACAACAATTACTGAACGACCAGAATAATCAACACGTTTACCAAGTAAGTTTTGACGGAAACGACCTTGCTTACCTTTAAGCATATCACTTAAAGATTTTAATGGTCTGTTGCCATCGCTTCGAACTGCACTTGAACGGCGAGAGTTATCAAACAATGCATCAACAGATTCTTGAAGCATTCTCTTTTCGTTTCGAAGAATAACTTCGGGGGCTTTTATATCAATTAATCTCTTAAGACGGTTATTACGAATAATTACTCTTCTATATAGATCATTTAAATCGGATGTAGCAAACCTTCCACCTTCAAGCGGTACAAGTGGACGAAGTTCAGGTGGAATTACTGGAACAACATTCATCACCATCCATTCCGGTTTGTTAGGAACCTTTCCTTCCTTTTCACGGAAAGCTTCGAGAACTCTTAATCTCTTTAGAATATCTGTTCGTTTTTGTTGTGATGTATCTGGACCCAATTGAGATTTCAAAGTTCCAAATAAACCCTCAATATCAGTTTCCTTTAATAATTCTTTAACAGCATCGCCGCCAATTCTTGCCACAAATTTTTTCGGATCATTATCTTCTAATGAATCATTGTCATGTGGAAGCGAATTTAATATTTCGTAATACTGATCTTCACTTATCAAATCTAATCTTTGAAGTCCGGTAGGACCTGGATTTAAGACAACATATGACTCATAATAAACTATTTTCTCTAATTCTTTAGTAGTCATTCCAAGAATGTTACCAATCTTTGATGGAAGTGCTTTAAAGAACCAAATGTGAACAATTGGAACGGCAAGTCCAAGATGTCCCATTCTTTCGCGGCGGACAGCTTTTAGTGTTACTTCAACACCGCAACGATCGCAAACAATTCCTTTATAACGAATACCTTTATATTTTCCGCACGCACATTCCCAATCTTTAACAGGTCCAAAAATTTTCTCGCAAAATAAACCATCTTTTTCTGGTCTGAAAGAACGATAGTTAATAGTTTCAGGCTTTGTAACCTCACCATGAGATCGACTTAAAATATCATCAGGACTAGCTAAGCCAATGGTCAGCTTTTCAATCACTTTTGTTTTATTTTCTTGCGGCTTTACTCGCATTGTAATTCTCCTTTACTCAAACTTGGTTGACTTAGTTAACTTTTATATCGAGACCAAGACCTTGTAATTCCTTGATCATAACGTTGAATGCTTCCGGTATGTTTGGCTCCGGAATGTTTTCACCTTTTACGATCGCTTCGTAAGTCTTAGCACGACCAGTAACGTCATCACTCTTAACAGTTAAAATTTCTTGAAGCACATGAGCAGCACCGTAACCTTCGAGCGCCCAAACTTCCATTTCTCCAAATCTCTGACCGCCAAATTGAGCTTTTCCACCAAGCGGCTGTTGTGTGATAAGGGAGTATGGTCCAATGGAACGTGCGTGAATCTTATCATCAACCATGTGACCGAGTTTCATCATATAAATATAACCGCATGTTACTTTTTGATGGAATTTTTCTCCGCTTCTGCCATCGTACAAATGAGTTTTTCCACCTTCTGGTAAACCGGCTTGTTTTAAGTAACCTTCTACATCAGATACTTTAGCTCCATCGAAGATCGGAGTCTCAAATTTCACTCCTAATTTTTTACCAACCCAACCAAGAACTGTTTCATACAACTGTCCAAGATTCATACGAGATGGCACACCGAGAGGATTAAGAACAATATCAACCGGAGTTCCATCTTCATGGTAAGGCATGTCTTCAATAGGAACAACTTTAGCAACAACACCTTTGTTTCCGTGACGTCCAGCCATCTTATCACCAACTTGAATTTTACGTTTTTTAGCAACGTAAACTTTAGCAAGTTGTGTAATTCCCGGAGGAAGTTCATCACCAGAAGCAATTTTTAATTTCTCACGTTTATAATCTTCTTCAATTTCAGAAAGCAAATTGAAATAGTTTGAGAAAAGTTTCTTGATCATTTCGTTTATGGCTTTCTTTTCGAACCAATCACGTGTGTAATCAAGTTTAGTAATATCTTCTATGTTTGTAAATGTTTCTTCTTTTATAACAGTACCGCTTCTTAGAACTACAGAGCCGTCCAAATCACGAACGCCTGAAGAAGTTTTGCCTTCAGTTATTTTAGTTAATTTGGTAACAAGTTTAGAATAATGGTTTTCTTTTCTTGAAATAAATGCAGCTTCAAGATTGTCTAACAATTTCTTTTCATATTTCTTTGATTCAGCATCTTTTTTCTTACGGCTGAATAATCTTGTTTTTATTACAACTCCCTTAAGACCTGGAGGCGCTTTTAATGATGCGTCTTTTACGTCTCCTGCTTTATCACCAAAAATAGCTTTAAGAAGTTTCTCTTCCGGAGTTGGATCAGTTTCACCTTTTGGTGTAATTTTTCCTATTAAAATATCTCCTTCTTTAACTTCAGCACCTTCGCGAACAATACCATTTTCATCTAAGTCTTTTGTAGCTTCTTCACTTACGTTCGGGATATCTCTTGTTAATTCTTCTTCACCACGTTTTGTTTCGCGGACTTGCAATTCAAACTCTTCTATATGTAATGATGTAAACACATCATCTGAAACCAATCTTTCACTAAGTACTATAGCATCTTCAAAGTTATAACCTCTCCAAGGCATGAACGCAACTGATACGTTTCTTCCAAGCCCTAACTCACCTTTTTCGATTGCCGAGCCATCAGCAAGAACATCACCTTTTTTCAAACGCTGACCGGTTACAACAATTGGTTTTTGTGTAAAGCAAGTTTCTTGGTTTGTGCCAGCAAATTTTGTAAGAATATATTCAACTCTTCTTTCATCATTAAAACTGACTAATGTTTCGGGATCATTTGTATCAACATCATACTTTACAATAACTTTTTTTGCATCAGAATATTCTACAACACCGGCATCTTCAGCAATAACTATTGCGCGGGAATCGCGAGCAATTTTTGCTTCCATTCCAGTACCAACTATTGGGTTTTCCGGAACCATCAATGGAACAGCTTGGCGCTGCATGTTTGAACCCATGAGTGCACGGTTTGCATCATCATGTTCAAGGAATGGAATTAAAGCTGCTGCTGCTGATACAATTTGCGCAGGAGCAACATCCATATAATTAACATTCTCAGGATGAACAACCGGAAACTCTCCGCGTTCGCGGCATTTAACTCTTTCTTCAACATAGTGTCCTTGCTCATCAAAAGGAACATTTGCTTGAGCAATAATAAATTCGTCTTCTTGATCTGCACTTAAATAATCTACACTGTTTGTTACACGACCTTCTTTAACTTTTCTATATGGTGTTTCTAAAAATCCGTAATTATTTACTCTTGTGTAAATTGTTAATGAAGAAATAAGACCAATGTTTGGACCTTCTGGAGTTTCGATTGGGCAAAGACGTCCATAATGTGAATGGTGAACGTCACGCACTTCAAAACCAGCACGCTCTCTTGTTAAACCACCTGGCCCTAACGCAGAAATCCTTCTTTTATGAGTTAATTCAGAAAGTGGATTTGTTTGATCCATAAACTGAGAAAGCTGGTTAGTACCGAAAAATGCATTGATAACACTGCTT
>CAZEDR010000329.1:0-3546 GCA_964510975.1 uncultured Melioribacter sp.
CACAATACACATTCCGAGAAAGAGTATATAATCAAAGAGAAAAAATAGCTTTTGGCATTTATGTAAAAACATAGCTTAATGCAATTAACTACTGTGTAACTACAAAACCGACGAGCAATGAACAATCATATTACGATTGATGGGGAAACGGTTTCTTTTGAATTTCCCGATGCGGATAAGGATAACGAAACTGCGAAAGCAGCTTTCATTCGCTCAAACGAAAAAATCCCCGTTGACAAATTGACCAAATACTATCTCAACGAGAATTTGAATTTCCTTTGCGGAAGCGGGACTTCTGCTGCAATTGGCGGAAAAACCATCAACAAAAACGAAAACCCTTTTGCTACAATTATCGAAGAACTCCAAGCTATTCAAAACCCCGAAACATACTTAACCAACATCATTTCATATTTAATTGCCGATGACTTGTTAGAAAAGAAATTCGATAAGATTAACCAAGAGTATCTTTATCATCTCAATAATAGGAGTAACGAAGCGACTGCCAACGCAATTAAAGCAATTTTAGAAAAAATCTTGAAGGAATTTGTTGACAAGTATGTACCCTTTCCGATTGACTATCTCAAAGAGAAGCTTGAAACGCATGAACTTTTCATCAATAAAATAATTAGTAGAAAAGAAACTTTTAACAGACCAAGAGTTTTTACTCCCAATTACGATTTAGCCTTCGAAAACGCTTGTGAAAAGATAGGAGTTAGTTATAACAATGGTTTTAGGGGTGTTCACATGCGCAAGTTTGACCCCGATACATTTCATAACGAGACGTACATAAAGCAAGAAACTGCAGAGAAAGGGAAACGGGTTGCAACATACTTGAACATCTACAAACTTCACGGAAGTATTTCATGGCAATATACAGACAACCTAAATGACCTTTATAATCTCAAGGAAATTCAAATTTCAGACACATTCCAAAAGAAGGACTTTGAAATTGGTTCTTTAATGATTTACCCCATTCAAACGAAGAAGTCTTACTCACTTGACTTACCTTATAGTGAGATTTTTCGAAATTTCTCTAAGTGCTTGACGGAAAATCAAAACACACTTGTTACAATTGGATACTCTTTTCTAGACGAACACATTAACGATATAATAAGGACAGGGCTTTACAACCCGAATCTTACTTTGCTTATTCACTCTTTTGGAATAATTGATGAATCAAGTCCAACATTTTTGCAAACTCTGAAAACTAGAAGTGAGAGTGATCACCGTATTGTAATTTTTGAAGGAGAATTGGTTGGGAGTTTTAATAATGTTGTTCGCTATCTCATCCCTTTAAGCACCTACATTCAAAAGAAAGACACAATTATTGAAACACTAAAAGAACTTTCAAAAAATAAAAATGCCTTTTAAAGTAGGAGTCGTCTATAGAATCACGAATCGGTATTTAGAGATAATACACGATAAAGATATTTTCTCAAAACCGGTTTCGTCTGGTAATGGACTACATTTAGTTGGCATGCTTAACAGTTATGTTTCCATTCCACTTTACAACTCTCAACAAGCCATTGGAACTATTTTTGAACAATTTGAACACTCGGAAGATAAAGATGCTTTATTCACAGCAAAAGAAGAACTTATTATTTCCAAAATTCGCTTAATAGGAACTTTCAATCAGCTTAAAAATAATTTTAAAAAAGGAATTGATTTTTTCCCAACTCTAAACTCAGATGTCTATACTATTGAAGAAGGGCAACTTGAGGCGATTTACAATTCTACAATTAGGGACAACATTCCAACACTAAACATTGGCAACGATCTTTTTTTTACACAAGTTAAAATTAATTGCGATCCCAATATTCTATTCGGAAAACATTGTGCTGTTTTCGGAAATACAGGTAGCGGTAAATCTTGTACTGTGACCTCTATTCTACAAGGTGTGTATTCTAATAAAGGCAGATTACTAAATGCTGCTAGACCAAGCTTGAAAACCATCATCATTGATTCTAACGAGGAATATTCTGGCATTTTCAACGACCAAGCCGAAAACCATATGACAACCCCCGACTGGGTTGATGTGAAAGATTATTCTGCCATTGAACTTTCTCATAAAGATTTGAGCTTCTATGAAATTACTGAATTATTAAAAGAAGAGTCCCCGAATGTAATTCCCTATTTGAAAGATGCTATCTGCGAGTTAAAGGGCTCTAGTAATGTAGATGAAAAAATTTACTATGAATTTGCAGATTTAGAAACCGCAATTGTCAGGCAAGTCCCTCAAATATTGAATAACAGAGGGCAGTTAATCGATGATACTTTTACAATTGGATTTCTAAAACACGTCATTAAGAGAATAAAAAATTACTCTGCTGATGGAAGGATGAATTCGATTTTTCATAAAGAAGGAAACTCAATTGAAGATTTTTTAAATAATCGCACAAAACAAGTTCTAATAATCTCTCTAAAAGTTTCAAATGATGTTCTTTCTATTCTAGCTTACATGATTTGCAAGAGCATCTTTAATTACAAATCCAGCGCGGAAAATCGGGAAAAAGAAAACATATTATTAGTTTTAGAGGAGGCACACCGATATATTTCAGTTACTTCAACAGACCAAATAAACAACTATTATGTTGACAAGTTAGCTAGAGAAGGAAGAAAATTTGGAGTCAACCTAATGGTATCAACACAAAGACCATCAGAGGTCTCTATTACTGTAATTTCTCAATGCAACTCGCTTATTGTTCATAAAATTACAAACAATAGAGATTTAGAATTTCTACGCAACACAATCGAATATGACGACAAAAGCCAAATTGATTTATTAACAAGCTTGAAACCACAACAAGCTTTAGTTTTGGGCGAGGCTTTTTCTTTTTCTTCTCTTATCAGGATTGCAGATGCAAACCCATTGCCATTAAGTGAAACGCCGAAAATATTCACACCCAAAATTACGGACACCAATATTGAAGCGGACGAAAAGATAGCGGAACCATAGGATGGCACTATTCGAAACTTAACTGAAAAGATTCTAATTGTTCATACTTGGATTAGCTGTGGTAATTCTGAAAGTATTGCCTCTTCTTCCTTCAAATAAAATTCTTATTTTTGTCTCAACTCTAAGGACTAATTAGCATGAAATTTCATCTCGTTTCCGGCGCTTGCGGATTTGTTGGGCGCAATACTGTTAAACAGTTATTGAAGAGAACCAACGACAATGTAATTATGGTTGATGATCTTTCCGTTGGAACGCATCCATCAACTTGGCTGCAAGACACTTCCGTGAAAAAATTAAATGATATAGTAGTTTTCGGAAAAGAAGAACGGCTTTACTTTTTCAAAATGGATTTCAGAAAATTCTTAACCAAGATTCAAGAAGAACCGAAATGGCTTGAAGTTGAATATGGGTTGAAGATTGAACGCTTTGGCGATGCATTTCACTTTGCCGCAATTGTTGGCGGACGCGCAAAGATAGAAGGCGATCCGATGGCAGTTGCGCTTGATCTCGCAATTGATGCAGAGTTTTTCAACTGGATTGCAAAAGCAAAGCCGGAACGAGTAATGTATCCAAGTTCATCGGCAGCTTAT
>CAZEDR010000330.1:0-3545 GCA_964510975.1 uncultured Melioribacter sp.
GAGCTGATTTTTATTTATAAATACGATTATTTGTCAAAAAATTCAGCAATATTTATAACTCTATTTCTCTAACTCTATTTTTCAGATGGTTCTTATTAAATACTGTTTATTCTTAATACAAAATAATTGTTAAAAAAAATGCTTATTGGATTAAATATGGATGTTGCTAAAAAAAATGTCATTCTATTGCTGAATTTTATTTTAGGGATTTGTCTTTTTTCCGGCTGTTCGGCAACTAAGGAGCTATCCTTCTCGAATTTTGAGAAAGGTATTGTTACGGTAGAACAATGGGGAGGAACACCCGCTGTTGATTCGCTCGCAAAGAAGCATAATATAACTCACATTACACTCCATCATGAAGGAATGCCTTTCCCTCAAGGAAGTGATGTGATTAAATATCTCCGCAATCTTCAAACTTGGTCAAGAAGAGACAAACATTGGATAGACATACCATATCATTACATAATTGATCTTGAAGGAAAAGTTTACGAAGGAAGAAATATTAATTATGCCGGAGATACTAACACGGAATACAACCCGGCCGGACATGCGCTGATAGAAGTTGTCGGTAATTTTGAAGAGGTATTGCCTAATGAACAGCAGCTTGACGCGGTTGTTAATACAATGACTTGGCTTGCTGAAAAATATAATGTTCCGGCCGATTCAATCCGCGCGCATAAAGATTATTCCACTCAAACCACTTGTCCCGGAAAAAATTTATACAAGTATGTTGCTAACGGATATTTCAGAAATAAAGTGAAAGAGAATCTGGAAAAGGATAAATAAACTTTTCTATAAAAAAAATAGGCTGTAAACTTCTCTTTATTACTCCGGCACTTAGCTACTTAGGCACTTTCTCTACAATTTTTTTGACTTGAAATCCAAAGTTTCAATAGTTAAGTTGCATCTGCACAAGGGGTTCAATTTTATTCAACTCTTGGGGAACCGAGAAATGAACGAAGAGTAAAAAATAGATTCGGTTTTATAGAATGTTTTTTTCGGTAGAAATTAGAAGCAATAACAAATAGATCAATTGTGTTAGAAAACGTAAACAACGCCTCAACTTTTGTGGTGGATATTAATATTCCTTAACTAACAAGAAATGCAGTATATGTATAAGTTATGTTGCTAATAATACATTCATTAGTAGGAGAAATATAAATGTATTCAGTTTTACAAAGTCTTCTTGAATTAGCCACTTTTGTTACAAGTATTTATTTAATTCTTTCTGGTTTTTCAAGTGAAGTAAAATATAGTTCGATAGAATATATCCGGAAGAGAAACATGATCTTTGGAATTATTTTGTTAATTCTTGCTATCATTGTCGGACTACCAGACATGTATCATGGATTTGTAAACGGGTGGAATGCTTGGCGGAAGTAATTATAAAAAGGTTAGGAAATTCATTTCATTGGAAATAATTATGAAGAAAGATAAAATAGTTCGACTTATTGGTTTTATTGTTCTCATCGTTTCAGTAATAACTTATGTGTTTGTTGAAATGAACAAGCTTGGTTCTTTTTTTAGTGGATTGTTAACTGGATTGGGTTTTGTTTGTTTAATCTTTGGGGAAAGAGTATTTAGAAAATGGAAGTTATAATGAAGCGCAATATAACCTGCAACTCAAACCGACTGCTGTAGCGGGTCGTGTTATTTGTAGAGAAGTTTTGTTTTGAAAGAAAGTTTTTGATGTAAATAAATAACATAATCAGTAAAACAAAAAACGTTGGCAGCGTAAACCTTTTGGCAGCGGTTTAGTTGCCACGCCGTTAGGTTACGAGATAAATTAGAAAATATGAAGAAGATATATTTAGTGATATTATTTTTGTTGATAAATACGAGTACTTCATTCCCACAGTTATATTTTCATTCGGGCAAATTTAATATTGCCGGTTCAGCATCATTGTCTTATTCAAATTATGACCCACCTTATTATGTAGACGTTACGGAAAAACAAATAAGTATTTCTCCATCTGCTTCATACTTTCCGATAAATAGAATGTCTATAGGTCTTGAATGTGCATATAATTATTATGAAAAGTCATTGGATTCCGGTCGTTCAATTGAGGATATCAATATGTATTTAACTTTGGGGCCAGTAGTTAAGTATTATTTTCTTGATAATAATATCAGTCCATTTATTAAAGCTGCATATCTCCAGAGTATATATAATATGAATGAATCTATTTACTATACAAGAAAATCTTTTACGGGTTTTAGTGTCAAGTTAGGAATGGGACTGAATTACTTCTTGACTAATAGTTTTTCAATTGAAACGTCACTGGATTATGTCCACAGTGAAAGAGAATTTGAGATTCCACCGGAAGGTGGACCAGCATTTGAGAAGTCTAGTAAGAAAAGTATCGAACTAAATATAGGAACACTTTTTTATTTCTAAGTTAATTGGCAAACTAACCCGCAAATTATAGCGACTGCTTTAAAGGTTTCGGTATTTGCTTAATCATAAAATTGTGTTTACAAAACTTATTTGGGTTGTTCTAGAGACATTTTATGTTTGCGCCACGAATTTAGTACTTGGCGCAAATTGAGTAATTATTTTCCCAATGAAAAAAATCGCCTTACATATCGCTCTGCTCTTATTTGTCCCGCTTTTAATTAAAGCCCAGACTTTAGTCTATCCCAAAATAACTACCGACGAAGTAACCGATCTTGTTTTCCTAAACCAAACCGATGGCATACTGATAAACAAAGCCGGCACCATAATGAAAACAACAGACGGAGGCTTTAACTGGAAAATTGTTAAGCATTACCAAGGAACGGAACTTGAAGAAATTAAATTCTTGGACTCGAATACCGGCTTTGTACGCTATTGCAACGGTATAATATATACAACCGACAGAGGAGAAACATGGGCAAGCCAAACAATCTATTTGACCGATGCTTATACATTTATACCCGCAACAAAGTCGGTAATTCTTAAAGCTACAAACGGCGGCAAAATTATGCGCCTAGATAATTTTTACAATACATGGGAAGAAGTTTACTCAGCTCCAACATTTGTAATTCCGCCGGAAGGATGTTTTGGAGCCCGCATTCAACCTTACGGTTTCATTAACAAGGTTATGAAGTTTGCTTCCGGCAGAATACTTGCTTTTGGGACAAGTGAATTCGCTAAGGCAAGAAATATTATAAAAGATTCCATTACCTACATTCTTAAAAGCGATGATACCGGCAAAACATGGGATACTTTGTGGGTAGGTCTAAATCAAAGTCTATCAAGTTCCACCTTTTCCGATGAGAAAAACGGATGGATGGCAAAGGGCAAAGATTTGTATAAAACTACAGACGGAGGAATAAACTGGGAAATTATTCATCTTGAACAATTAGGCAGTAATGCTTATAAAATCTTTGCACTAGACAGCCAGAATATCTGGGGTATTACCGGAAATAGTGTAATAACCGGCAAACAATTCTTTAGAAGTACAGACTCCGGAAAGAACTGGGTTATAAACACAATTGATGAAACCGAAACCAATCAAATACTCTTCATTAATAAGTCTGAAGGATTTCTTTACGGCAATAAA
>CAZEDR010000331.1:0-3542 GCA_964510975.1 uncultured Melioribacter sp.
TTATTGAAGGAGTAGGAGATCACGGTTGTGAATATATGACGGGCGGTCGTGTTGCTGTACTTGGAAAAATAGGAAGAAACTTTGCTGCCGGAATGAGCGGCGGTGTTGCTTATATCTGGGATCCGGCTCATGAATCAAATAAAAAAGTAAATCATGGTATGGTTGATGTTGAATACTTGATTTACGATGAGGACAAAACCGAAGTTTATGAAATGGTGAAAAAGCATTTTGAGTACACCGGCTCTAAACGTGCACAAGTTATTTTAGAAAATTGGGAACAAGAAAAAGAAAACTTCTGGAAAGTTATTCCGGGCGAATACAAAAAAGCTTTGGCAAAAATAGCAAAAGCCGCCGCCGAGAAACTTGAAGCAGAGAAGGAGGTTATTTATGGGTAAGCCAACCGGATTCATGGAATTTGAAAGAGCATATTTGCGAAAAGATTCTGCTGAAGAAAGAGTTACTCACTATAAAGAATTTGAAAAACGTTTTAGTTCCGAGAAAGCCCAGACACAAGCCGCACGATGTATGGATTGTGGTATTCCTTTCTGTCATGGAGATACCGGTTGCCCTGTGCAAAATTATATTCCGGAGTGGAACGATCTTGTCTATAAAGGACACTTAAAAGAAGCTCTTGAAAATCTTCACTCAACAAATAACTTTCCGGAATTCACCGGCAGACTTTGCCCGGCTCCGTGCGAATCTGCTTGCACACTCGGTATAAACAAAGTTCCCGTTTCTATCAAAGCTATAGAAAGAACACTAATCGATAAAGGATTTGAAGAAGGTTGGATTAAACCGAGACTGCCACTTGTGCTATCTAAAAAGACTGTTGCGATAGTTGGTTCAGGTCCAAGCGGACTTGCGGCTGCTCAGCAGCTTTGCCGCGCCGGACACACTGTAACTGTTTATGAAAAAAATAATAGACTTGGCGGATTGCTTCGCTACGGTATTCCCGATTTTAAGTTGGAGAAAAAAATTATAGACCGTAGAATTAAACAGATGCAAGATGAAGGAGTAGCTTTTAAAATAAATGTTAATGTTGGAAAAGATATTTCTGCAAAAGAGTTGCTTGAAACTCACGATGCAGTTGTTCTTGCCGGTGGTTCCGAAAAACCGAGAGATATTTCTATTCCCGGAAGAGAGTTAAAAGGAATTCACTTCGCGATGGAATTTTTATCCCAGCAGAATAAGATTAACGCGGGCGATAAAATTGAACAGACGATTTCTGCTAGAGGAAAAAATGTTGTTGTAATTGGTGGCGGCGATACCGGCTCCGATTGTGTCGGCACTTCAAATAGACAAGGTGCAAAATCAGTTACACAAATTGAAGTAATGCCTAAACCTCCTGTTGATAGACCGGAAAGTTCTCCGTGGCCTTACTGGCCAATGATTCTTCGTACTTCTACTAGTCACGAGGAAGGAGCGGAAAGAAAGTGGAGTATTAACACAACTTCATTTAGTGGTAATGAAAATGGTGAAGTAACAAAGCTTAATTGTGTTGAAGTAAAATTTAGCAACGGAAAGTTTGAAAACATCGCCGGTTCTGAATTTGAGCTTGATGCAGATTTAGTTTTGATTGCTGCGGGATTTGTTCATCCGGAACCAACCGGATTGCTTGCCGAATTGGTTGACCTGGGAATGCAATTAGATTCGCGTGGTAGCGTTAAAGCAGATTTTGGTGATGCGGATTTTGCACACCAGACATCATTGCAAAAAGTTTTTGCATGCGGAGATATGCGTCGCGGACAATCGTTAATTGTATGGGCAATTGCAGAAGGAAGAAAATGTGCGAGTGCAGTACATAAGTTTTTGCTGGAAGCAGCAGTTGAAGAAAACGCAGCATAAAACTAATAGAACGCGGATAACACGGATTAAGCAGATATACGCATATTAAAGGCACAAAGTCAATAGGGAACAGTTCTCCCAAATAATTTTTTTAAGAACAAAAATTATTGCTCACAAAAGCAGCAATAGTAAAATCTAATAAGTAACCAAAGCCCAAAACAAATTTTCATTGCTATCATGGTTAGCAGTAAACCAACTGCACCAAACGCATATAATGAATCAGACCTTAAAAAGGTTTCTTGTAAATAAATACAAGCTCAGAAAATTATTCGTTCTCTTAACTGTTCCACTCACAGATAATTATTGGCTTAGCTCCAGTTCTAATACGGCTACAGTAAGAGTCAGCCGGTTACTTTTCCTAAAACAGGAAAAAAGCTGCTTTCCAATCGCGGATATTGGTTTTAACCAGTTCTATTAAGGGCTAAGCAGCTCTCTCCTTTGTTTTTGGGGTTTGTAAAAATTTATCAATGCTAAAAGATTCTTTGTTGCTCAAAGTATAATAAACTGCCACAGCCATCTTATGCCTTAAGACTGCTCTGGCTTTTTTCTTTCCCATTTTCATGGAAAGGTTTTCAAAATATTTCTTTATCTCCGGTGAATAATTTATTGCAAATACCGCCGCTTGCGAAAACGCCCACTTTAAGAATGGGTTTCCTATCTTCTGATTTTTGTTATCGGTTTTCTTTCCGTTTGATTCTCGCTGCGTTTTTACTACACGGCAATATGATGAAAATTTTTGTGCACTTGGAAACCTGTCTATACAATCTATTTCGTAGAGTATCGTTAGTGATATTATTTCTCCTATCCCCGGATAGCTCTGAAGTAAACTGTATGTTTCCTTATCATATATTTTCGCTTTTTCTTGAATGATTTTTTCCAGGGTTTTTATTTCTTTGTCCAAGAATTCTATCATATTCAAGTCGCTTCGTAATGATAATTTTACTTCATCGTTTTCAATTCCATCAAGCAGTTCTTCTCTTTCTTCCTTATCCTTTATTTCCGATAAGCCAACTGCCGGCATCCCTTGTTGTGAATGAATTAAATGAATGTGATTATATAATCCGGCTCGCATCTGAACCATTTTGCATCTTCTTCTTAACAAATCTCTTGTTCCTCTTCTTTCATCTGGATATGGATAGCCAATTGGAAAAAAGTTTGTTCGCATTAAATCACTCAGCGTTTTGGAATCTATCTTATCATCTTTTTTCTTCTTGCCTCTTATGGCGCGAAGATAATATGCATGTCCTAAATAAAATGGAATCCCTTCTCTTCGGCATCCATCATAAAACCAATAGTAATTATGGGTTGATTCTACGCCTACTGACATTTCTGTTAAATATTTTTTTGTTTGTTCTTTGAATACTTCAAAATTATTTTTAATTTTTTTGTGAAGTAGATTTTCTCCTTTTGCATCCTGGATGCACAAATACATATTCTTATCGTGCAAATCTACTCCGCAATAATACTTACTGTTAATTTTTGCTAATTCCATTTTGGTTCTCCTTTCTTTAGGTTGTTTGTTTTGGACTACTACAATCTAATTTGGGAGAACCTTTTAGTAAATATCACGGATATCGCGGATCAAACTGATCGTCGCGGATAATCTGCGTAAATCCGCTAGATCCGTGTCATCTGCGTTCTATTTCTTTTCTTTTAAAAGTTCTTTAAACACCTTCTCAAACTTTTCAATCTTTGGC
>CAZEDR010000332.1:0-3534 GCA_964510975.1 uncultured Melioribacter sp.
TATCCGCGGTTTCGATCAAAGAAGAATTTCCGTTTCGGTAAATGGCATTCCGCAGAACGATCCGGAAGATCATAATGTTTACTGGCTGGATTTTCCCGATTTAATTGAGAACACAGATTTGATACAAGTTCAGCGCGGTGCCGGCGCGGGAATGATTGGCTACCCGGCAATAGGTGGCTCTGTAAATATAATCACTTCTGCATTTTCGGATAGACCAAGATTTGAGTTAAGTTCATCAGCCGGAAGCTACAATACAATTAAAAATTCTCTCTTCGTTTCAAGCGGATTAATCCAAAATAAATATTCCTTCTCTGCTAAAATTTCTCAAATAAAGAGCAGCGGATACAGAGATTACAGCTGGTCAAATTTGAAATCATATCATATAAGCGCAGTCAGATTTGACGACAGACTTACTTCTCAAATTAATGTTTTTGGTGGATTGGTAGAGGACGGTTTAGCTTATACCGGACTGCCAAAATTTGCGATTGATGATATAGAACTTCGGAAAGCGAATTATTCTTATTGGGAAGCAGATGATGGCAAAATCAGTTACGCAACTCAGCGCCGTGCAGATGAGATTGAAAATTTTTCCCAGCCTCACTTTGAATTACTAAATGAGTATAAATTAAACCAAGATGTTACTTTTAACTCCGCGTTGTTTTTATTGATAGGCAATGGCTTTTTCGATTATGATGCTTCTTGGGCTGACACCAGCTATTTCAGAATGACAAAAGAATTTGGATTTAATGCAATAGCGAATCCGGGCAACGCTTTAATCCGTGCGATGGTAAACAACAAACAATGGGGCTGGATTCCAAAAGTAAGCATCAAGCATAATTCCGGAGAATTAATTCTCGGCGGAGAAGTGCGCTTTCATAATTCTGTTCATTGGGGAAGTATAAAATTTGCAGAGAACTTGCCGGTAGGATTCCCGAGCGATTTTAGGTATTACCAATATGATGGTGGCAAAGACATTATCAGTTTCTTCGCTAACGAAAATTATTCTTTAAGCGAAAAGATAAATATTCTTGCGGAAGCTCAACTTGCTTATCATAAATACAAATTGAATAATGAGAAATACTTAAACACAAATTTGGAAGTAAGCGGGCTTTATCTGAATCCTAGATTCGGCATCAACTATAAATATGATGCAAAAGGGAATGTCTATTTTTCATTTGCAAGAGTTGCCAGAGAACCGAGATTAAAGAATTATTATGATGCAGCCGAATCCAGCGGAGGAGAAGTTCCGCAGTTTGAGAGAACGGCAATCGGTGGTTATGATCTAAATAGTCCTCTTGTCAAGCCGGAGACGATGAACAATATAGAACTAGGTTCTTACTACAATGCCGGAAGCTATTCTTTGCAAGCGAATGTCTATTACATGCTGTTCAATGATGAGATTGTTAAGAAAGGACAGCTTGACCGCTTCGGACAGCCGATTACCGGTAATATGGATCAAACGGTTCACTACGGGCTTGAGATTTCGTTAAACGCGAATCTGGCAGACAATCTGGAACTGATTTTGAATGGTGCCGTAAGCAAAAATTATATCAGCGAAGGATTCACATACACAAGTGTTAAAGTGAATGGTGTAAAAACCCAGAAGCAGATTGATCTTTCGGAAAATGCTATTAGCGGATTTCCAAGTTCATCATTCAGCGGAATTCTGCAGTACAAAAATGACAACATACTGCTTGGTGCTTCTGCCAGATATGTAGGAAAATTCTATACCGATAATTATGGCGCAGAACTGACAACATTGCTAAAACAATATCCTTCACTTACCGGTTATACCGATAATATTGTTGACCCATATTTTGTTTTCAACGCGTTCGGTTCGTTTGAATTCGGCGCGGCACCATATTTTGAAAATGTAAAATTATTCTTCCAGATTAATAATCTGTTTGATAGCTTGTATGCGTCTTACGGAATTGGTAATGAGTTTTTTCCGGCTGCAGAGAGGAATTTTTTATGCGGAATAAAATTGAGTTTATGAAAAAGTGCATCATTCTAGCTAACGGCGATTCACCGAAAAAATCTGAAATAACTTTCTTCCGGAAGAAAGGATATTCTACATTAATTTGTGCAGACGGGGGCGCAGACACAGCTAAGAAATTGAAACTTATTCCCGATTACATTATCGGGGATTTAGATTCCATAAGCAGTAATACACTTCTTCATTATCAACAGAAGTGCAGAATCATTAAGATGAAAAGACAGAATGATACTGATGTTGAGAAATGTCTGAAGTTTGCCATCAAGAATGGCTATACAGAAGCGATACTTCTTGGTGCTACCGGAAGCCGGCTGGATCATTCCTTCTGCAATCTTGGCATTGTTCTAAAGTTTTACGATGAAATCAAAATCAAAATACTGCATGATGATTCACTTCTCGAAGCGATATCCGGCAGCATAAAAATTGCAACAAAAAAGAATGAAACAATTTCACTATACGGGATTGATGAGAAGACAAAAGTCAGCTCACGCGGATTAAAATACAGATTAAAGAATACAGCGCTCCCTTTTGGAAAAAAGGAGAGCACAAGCAATGTTGCTAATGGAAATAGAGTTGAACTTAATATTACAAATGGCAAAATGTTTCTGATTAGAGATTTTAACGTGATGAAGAATAATGATCTCATTTAGTACGCTTGATTTATCAATCATATTCATCTTCTTTGCGGTTCTTCTTGCAATCGGGTTCCTTTCCAAAAATGAAAATGAAAAAGACAGCAATGAGTTTCTTCTTTCCGGCAGAAAGATGGGGCTGCTTCTTTTTATTTTCACGAACGTTTCAACATGGTACGGGGGAATATTAGGAATAGGAGAGTTTACTTACAGATATGGTATTGTTAGCTGGGTTACGCAAGGACTTCCATACTATATCTTCGCGGTTGTATTCGCATTTTTCTTTGCGAAAAAGGTGAGAAGTTCTTCCTTGTTTTCGATACCGGATAAACTGGAACAGACTTATGGAAAAGAAGTTGGTATTGTTTCATCAGTGCTGGTATTCGTTTTAGTTTCGCCGGCTCCTTACTTATTGATGGTAGGCAATCTGATCAGCATGATTTTCAACATTAATTTATTTTACGGATTACTGATCGGGTTGAGCCTCTCCGGAATTTATTTGATAAAAGGGGGATACAAATCCGATGTTTATACGGACGTGTTTCAATTCTTTATCATGTTCGGCGGATTTATTATCGCGGTAGTAGTTTCTTATCAAAACTACGGAGGCGGGGAATTCCTAGTTAAAAACTTACCGGCTTCACATCTTCAGTTCGGCGGAAATGTGTCGATTGTTTACTTGATTGTGTGGTTTTTAATTGCACTCTGGACATTTGCGGACCCCGGATTTCATCAAAGATGCTATGCGGCCAAGGATGGCAATACCGCAAAGTGGGGAATAATAATTTCCGTTTTACTCTGGGCGCTGTTCGATTTCTTAACTACTACAACCGGATTGTATGCAAGGGCAGCGCAGCCGAATTTAGCGCAGCCGCTTCTTTCATTTCCACTTTTCGCTGAGAAAAC
>CAZEDR010000333.1:0-3311 GCA_964510975.1 uncultured Melioribacter sp.
CAAGAATTTTTGTGATAGCACTTTCCAGTTCTGAAGTGTCGGAAATCTGAACGAGATTCTTCTCCTTCACTATTGTTTCCGGATCTTTTCCCGTAATAATCATTTCCGGAAAAACTTCTTTCGCAATTTTACCACTGATAGTATTATTACTAATAAGCGAAACAAGCTTACCAAGATTCTGAGGCGAGACAGAAAAATCTTTAACAGAAATTTTCTGTTCGTTAACTGTTTTAAGAACGTCGGTCATAACCCAGTTGCTGGCAATCTTGCAGTCATTGGTTTTCTCTAAAACTAGTTCGTAATAATCTGCAAGCTCTCGCGATGATGTTAAGACTTGAGCATCGTAAGCCGGTAATTTGTATTGAGTAATAAAGCGTTCTCTGCGCGTATCCGGAAGTTCCGGCAGAGATGCTTGAATTTCATTGCGCCATTTTTCATTAACAATAACGGGCATCAAATCGGGGTCGGGGAAGTAACGGTAATCGTGCGCTTCTTCTTTTGTTCGCATCGGAAGAACTTGATTCAGCTCAGCATTCCATAAAAGTGTCTGCTGAATTATCTTGCCGCCATCTTCAATTATATCAATCTGTCTTTCAATCTCGTACTCAATTGCTTTTTCAACATTACGGAAGCTGTTCATATTTTTAAGTTCGGCTTTTGTACCAAGTTTTGTTTCTCCTTTTAAGCGAATGCTGATATTTGCATCGCATCTGAGAGAACCTTCTTCCATATTGCCGTCGCAAATTCCAAGATAAAGAAGAACTTGTTTTATTTTATTCAGATATAAAACCGCTTCTTCTGCGCTTCGCATGTCGGGTTCGCTTACAATTTCCATCAATGGTGTACCGGTTCGGTTTAAATCAATCATGGTATCATCACCTAAATCATGAATCGATTTGCCGGCATCTTCTTCCATATGAATTCTTGTAACACCAATGTCTTTCTTAGAACCATCCTTAAACTCAATTGTAACTTTGCCATGTTCGCATATCGGTTCTTCGTATTGAGAGATTTGATAACCTTTCGGCAAGTCGGGATAAAAATAATTTTTTCTTGCGAAGACTGACTTCTCATTTACTCTGCAGTTAGTTGCTAGTCCCATTAACACTGTGTACTCGACAACTTTTTTGTTTAATACGGGCAGAACACCCGGATGACCGAGGCAAACCGGGCAAATGTTGGAGTTTGGGGACGAACCGAATTTGGTACTGCATCCGCAAAAAATTTTTGTGTCTGTAAGTAACTGAGCATGAACCTCAAGCCCAATTACAACTTCATACTTTGGATTCATAATAGAATTGAAGATTTGTTGCGGCGAATATAATTATTTTCAAAAGGGAAACGAAGCCGAGCAGAATAATATATCAGTTTGGGCGAGTTCCACCTTGATCGTGGCAAATTCCAGCCGGACCTTCAATATCCTTGGCAATAACTTTTACGTTATCGGGCAATTCAATTGTAGCTAGCTCGATCCAATTTGTTTCGTTACGAATTTCGAAGATGTACTTAACTCCGCTTAGCTGATAATACAACTGTTTCTTTCTCTCGCCGGGTATTCTATCTATCTTAAGAGTTCTGTTAACGTTTGTTGAAAAATCATAACCAACTTGCGCGGCAAGTGTATTAACCGATATTTGTTCGTTCGTGATTGTGACTTTAGGTGACAAAGTTATTTCATACTCTGCCTTGATAGAATTACAATCTGCAATTGCGTTGGAAGGCTTAGGCAATTCTTCATAAGATTCTGATTTGTAGCGCAGCTCGCTTAAATCAACATAAAAATAAATATAGCTAAAGTGATTCAGCGGAACTGTGATCGTATTGTTTGCAACAACAAGATTTGTCAACTCTTCATTTCCGGTAGAGGAAATGGAAACCGCTTTAATTAAGGAAGGATTTATGCCCGTTAAACTATTTGGTACTTGTAAACTTGCCGGAGTTCTAAAAGATAAACCGTTTGGTTCAAGAGAAACTGCTTCGATGATGAACCTATCCTTAAACTGAACCGGAATTCCGGCACCAAGAATTTGAGTTACGCTTATATCTGTATTCTGCAGTAATGCGTTGGCCGGAATTTGCAAAACTCTTTTTGAATTCAACCCGACTGTTCCACCGGTTGCAGCATTTATTGTTACTGTAGGTTCCTTCTTGAATAATTTGAGGGATAAAATTGTAGAAACATCTTTCTTTATTTCGATGTTACGTACAATACCAATGTAGCCCGGTTTATTTGCAGCAAGCAGAAGTGACCCGGTTCCAATTTCCGTTCCGAAACTGTAATTTCCGTTTGTATCGGATTGTTTTGAAATTCCATTGATTGTGAGAACAACTTCAGAAAGAACACCGCCGTTCGTTTCATCAGATACTACTCCGGTTAATACACCAATGGCAGCACTTGTTGTTTGGGTCGGTTCGTTAGGATTTTCCTTTTGCAGATCGCAGCTATTGTTTAAAACAATGACTAATATCAGTAGTACGATTGTTCTAATCGTTTTCTTCATGGCTGTTTCAATCTTTCTTGAAGGACTGCTTGAAATATACTTTTATTTCCAAACAATCAGAACAAAGAAGTTTGGTTTACTTTCACATACATTTTGTTGATCTTTGAAAAAATAAATGAGGCGCTAATGAATTTGGATGTATTGGTATTTGCTGCGCATCCCGATGATGCTGAACTTTCTATGGGCGGAACAATTTCTAAACTCGCAAATCTTGGTTACAAAGTTGGAATTATAGATTTAACTAAAGGAGAACTTGGTACACGCGGTTCTGCTGAAACCAGAAAACTTGAAGCAGAAAAAGCTTCGCAATTATTATCTGTAGCTCACAGAGATAATCTTGGTTTGAAAGATGGATCAATAAAATTCAACGAAGATTATTTGAAGAAAATTATTGTGAAGATAAGAAAGCATAAGCCGAAATTGGTTTTCGCTCCATACTTCAACGACCGCCACCCGGATCATATCGGCGCGAGCCAGTTGGTTAAAGAGGCTTTCTTTTTTTCCGGATTACCAAAAATTGAAACAGAAGAAAACGATAGAATTCAAATACCGTATAGACCGCAAAAATTATTTTACTACATGCAGACTTACGAATTCAAACCGTCGTTTATTTATGATATAACAGAAACTTTCGAAACGAAAATGAAGGCTGTGCTGGCATACGATACACAGTTTCATAATCCGGAAAGCCGCGAACCGGAAACTTTTATTAGTCAGCCTATATTTCTTCAATTTTTAGAGGCGAGAGCTAAGTATTTTGGTTTTAAAATCGGCAGGAATTACGGCGAAGCCTTTTTTTGCGAAGAGGAA
>CAZEDR010000333.1:3321-3532 GCA_964510975.1 uncultured Melioribacter sp.
TCTTTCAAGTTTGCTAAAGAAGAATTAACCGGCTACGCAATTTTTATAAACACTAAAGGTTGACAAATGGCTAAACCGCAGTCGCTGAAGAAAAATCTATTAGGCTTGTTTTTAGGAATATTCTCTTTAGTTGTCATCCTTCTCTTTGTTGATTTGGGTGCTGAATATCAAAATGCAAAATTAGTTGCTGCTGTAACAACATTGATGGGTG
>CAZEDR010000334.1:0-3529 GCA_964510975.1 uncultured Melioribacter sp.
CCGGCAAGAGATTCGCCCGAAAGCTTTAGTAAAATTCTTTTATACTTAAGATCATTATTCATAGTAGTTCCAATATAAAAAAAAAGGCCTTATTGTGAAATAAGACCTTTCCGCGTTTTACTTCTTTTCATCACTAAGATGAAAACGTTTGAATTGGGCTAACTTTGCCTGTGTGCCGTTCTTCTGGTTAAACTCATCGATTAGAGTAGAAACTTTCTTCGAATTGTCTTTAACAAAAGCCTGCTCAAACAAGCAGTTTTCTTCATAATATTTGTTGAGCTTGCCAGTAGCAATCTTTTCTAAGATTTGTTCCGGCTTGCCTTCTTTGCGTGCTAATTCTTTATAGATTTCTAATTCTTTCTCAATTAAAGTTTTGTCAACTTCGTCACGATAAACCGAAATCGGTCTCATTGCCGCAACTTGCATAGCAAAATCTTTAAGCATAGGTGTGAACTCAACAGCTTTATCAGCCGGTAGATTATCTGCTGAGATAAGAACACCAAGCTTGCTGCCATGATGGATATAATCAACAAGAATTCCGTTAACAGATGTTTCAATAGTGAAACGTGATACTTGAATTTTCTCGCCGATCTTGCCAATCAAAGCATTTAATTCGTCTGCTAGGTTTTTGCCGTCGAATGATAATGCCATTAAAGCATCAAGATCAGCCGGTTTGTTTGCAACCAAAGCTTCCAAAGCTAAATTTGCAAAACTTAAGAAGTCTTCATTCTTAGCAACGAAATCTGTTTCGCAATTAACTTCAATCATTACTGCAGATTTACCATCGTCAAAAATTCTTGTTAATACTGTTCCTTCGTTAGCTGTTCTTTCCGCACGTTTAGCTGCTACAGATGCACCTTTCTTACGTAAAATATCAATGGCTACTTCTAAGACTCCGTTAGATTCTTCCAGTGCTTTCTTACAGTCAATCATTCCAGCGCCGGTTTTATCTCTTAACTCTTTAACTTGTTGTGCACTTACTGCCATAAAACTAATTCCTTGTAATTACTATGTTGTTAATTTTCTGATTTTGGTTCAGCCGGTTTTACATCAGCTTTCACTTCTGGCTGAGCTGCCGGTGCCGGTCTAGAATCACTTCTTGGTGGAAAAGGTTTTCTATCGGTTCTAGGTCTTCTATCACCGCCTCCTTTTCTATCATCGCGTCCTTCAAACTTAACACGGCGAACCTTGCCTTTACCATCTTTCTTATCAATTTCTTCTTCTTCAACTTTTCTATTCTTTTCGCCTTCAGCGGTTTCGTGAGCTCTTAATTCTTTCGCTTTTGCAGCGCCTTCAATAACAGCATCGGCAATAACTCTGGCAATAATTTCAACAGCGCGTGCTGCATCATCATTAGCCGGAATAACATAATCAATAGGATCAGGATCGCAGTTAGTATCTACAATCGCAAATACAGGAATGTTTAATCTTTTTGCTTCGTTAACAGCAATAGATTCTTTCTTAACGTCAACAACGAAAAGCGCACCCGGAAGTTTGCCCATTGTTTCAACGCCGTCAAGAAGTTTTCTTAATTTATCTCTTTCGCGCGATTTTAATAAACGTTCTTTCTTTGTAATTTTTTCGAAAGTGCCGTCGCTTTCCATTTTGTCAATTGTCTGCAAGCGTTTAATGCTTTTACGGATTGTAGAGAAGTTAGTAAGCATTCCGCCCAGCCAACGTTCGCTAACCCAGTTGCTGTCGCTTCTTTTTGCTTCTTGAGAAATAATTCCCTTTGCTTGTTTCTTTGTTCCTACAAAAAGAATTCTCTTTCCTTGCGAAACAACTTCAGTCATAATCTGAGCTGCAGAGTCAATAGCATCGGAAGTTTTCTTTAAATCAATAATATGAATTCCATTCTTCTCCATGAAGATGAATGGTTTCATTTTTGGATTCCATCTGCGTGTAAGGTGCCCGAAGTGTGCACCGGATTCGATGAGTTCAGTGAGTTGTACTCTTGGCATAAAATGCTCCTGTTTTTCTTCTACTCTCTTCTTCTCTGCATTCCATCCCTTTTTGTGCGGGACACAGGCTGCAAATCTGAGAGTATGATTAGTTAATTAAATAAGTAAAAATTATCTCTTAGAGAATTGGAAGCGCTTGCGTGCTTTCTTCTGTCCATATTTTTTACGCTCAACCATTCTAGGATCTCTTTTAAGAAGTCCTTCTGATTTAAGCGAAGTACGGAAGTCGCCGTTAATGCCTTCTAATGCTCTTGCAATACCCAAACGAATAGAATCGGACTGACCGTTAATTCCACCGCCTGCCGCATTAGCAAAAACATCATACTTTCCAACTGTTTCTGTAACTACAAAAGGCATAAGAACATTATCTCTCTGTTCTTTCACTGGGAAGTAGTTTTCAAATGCTCTATCATTAATTGTTACTTTACCAGAACCGGCTCTTAAATAGACTCTGGCAACAGCATCTTTTCTTCTACCTACATAGATTTTATCTATCATTAAAACAACTCCGTTAAAAACTTAATACTTCTGGTTTCTGCGCACTATGCGGATGTGATTCGCCGGCATAGACTTTTAATTTTTTGCCGATTCTCTTTCCGAGTTTTGTTTTAGGCAACATACCTCTAACAGCATTTTCAACAACCCAAGATGGGTTCTGTGCCATTACTTCGGAAAATGAACGAAATCTTCCACCACCCGGATAAAGAGAGTGTGAAAAATATTCTTTCTGAGTTTCTCTTTTTCCAGTCATGCGAACTTTATCTGCATTGATAACAACGACGAAATCACCGGCATCCATATTTGTAGTGAAAACTGGTTTATTCTTTCCGCGTATTACACGAGCAACCTGTGCAGCTAAGCGTCCTAATACCTGATCTTTGGCATCTACTACATACCATTTTTGATTGGCATCTTCTGGTTTAATAAATCTTGTAATTCTTTCTTGCTTCAAAACTACCTCCAAACACAAAATAACTATTTTTCAAGGGGTGTAAATATATTGGCAAGAGCCTAGAATGTCAAGAAATGAGGGTATTTTATTTTAAAGCACGGTTTTTGATGCAGGATAGCGGCATCTGGATACCGGATAATCTTATCGAATCTAATCCTATCTGTATTTTCTTTCCTTTTCGCTTAGATTTATCGATTCAACCAAAAATTTGGTTTTCGGTGTTGATGTGCAACCGCAATTAAATCCCTTTATATGGAATAGTTTTAATTTTTCCGTTTAGATAGGCACTATATCTTTGCTCAACTTCTTCTTTCCAAAGTTTTTCCATATCGGCATTCGGTTCTCTCAAACTCTGAGAAAGCGTTTCAATTATAGACAATCTTTCTGCCGGGCATAAATTGAGTGCACTTTGCATTATATTTTTTGAATCCGTTATCATCTCAAGAAATGATATGTAAATTATACTTAATTGTAGCATAAATAAACAACAGAAAAACATGCACGGGTTTGACAGCTTTAATATCTCTGTTTTTATTTCAATCTCTGTTTATTCTTTTCAGATAACTGAAGGTAATTTTCTTTTGAAACAATGTTTTTACCGGTTTCTTTTTCAAGA
>CAZEDR010000335.1:0-3529 GCA_964510975.1 uncultured Melioribacter sp.
CTCCGCGCCTCTGCGGTTTTCTTTCCTGATAATTAAATGACAAACAAATTTGAGTATAAAATGAAAAGACGATTGAGTTTATTTTTTCTACTTCCTATGATTTTTGTTCATGCACAAAAACAACAGGAGAGCCAAACTCAGCTTAGTGGAATTTTAGCTTTGGATTCAAAAATGGTAGATGTTTCTGTTCAAGTAAGCCAAATCAAATCTCCGCTTGATGAAACAGTTGCTAAGAAAAAACCTCTTGTTGCCGCCGGTCTGTCTTTACTTCTTCCGGGTGCCGGTGAGTTTTACAGTGAGAGCTATTTAAAGTCGGCAATATTTATTGCAGCGGAAGCTGCGGCAATTGCAGTAGGACTAGTTTACGATAAAAAGGGAAATGATCAGACTACATTTTTCCAAGGTTATGCCGATCAACATTGGAGCGCGGTAAGATACGCTAAGTGGGTTTCAAATCCGGCCAATACCAAAAATATAAACGCTGCTGTTGATCCAACCAAGTACAATGTTTTTTATTCAAGCGGAAAAGTTAATTGGGCGGAACTTAATAAATTGGAAAGCGATCTCGGCTCTTACTTTTCTCACCACTTGCCTTATTACGGAGAGCAGCAGTATTTCGAACTGATCGGAAAATATCCCCAATTCAATGTAGGCTGGGACGATTTTGGTGACGAAAACACTCCTTTTGAGTATAAAGCCGATCGAAGCAATCTTACAAAGAACTTTGTTTATTATTCCGTTGAAAGAGGAAAAGCCAATGATTATTACAATATAGCCTCAAAAGCGGTTATTGTAGTGTTCGTTAATCATATAATAAGTGCACTTGATGCCGCGTGGTCGGCTCATTCGTACAATAAAAACATCGAATTGCATACCAGTTTAGAAAAATTTCAAAATGGGTTTACTTCGTATTACTATCCGGAGTTACATTTGCAGTACAGATTTTAGGGAAAAGGAATAAATGGCTTCACCATTAGTATTAATTGTCGGGAGACCGAATGTAGGAAAATCCACTTTGTTTAATAGACTTACGCATAGTGGAGTTGCAATTGTTGATGATACAAGCGGAGTTACCCGCGACCGAAATTATGGCGATGTTGAATGGAACGGTAAAATATTGCGTGTGATTGATACCGGCGGTTATGTACCAAATACAGAAGATTTATTTGAACTTGCAATTAGAGAACAGATAGAAATTGGTTTAGTTGAATGCGACATGATTTTGTTCGTTGTAGACGGTAGAACCGGAATGACTCCAATCGATAAAGAAGTTGCAGCAATATTACGCCGCTCATCAAAACCATCTTATCTTTTAGTGAATAAAAGCGATACGCCCGATTTTGAAATGTACAAAGCGGAATTCTATTCGCTCGGTTTCAAAAATGTTTATGATGTCTCCGCACTGAATGGAAGAAACCTCGGCAATCTGTTGGATGATATGCTTGGCAATCTAAACTTTCCGGATGAGAATGAAGTTGGCGATAAGAGACTTCATCTTGCAATTGTTGGAAAGCCTAACGTAGGGAAGTCATCTCTTGTTAACGCGCTACTTGGTTACGACCGCAGCATAGTTACAAATATTCCCGGAACTACACGGGACAGTATAGATTCCGTTCTAAAGTATTACGGAGAAGAAATTGTTCTTGTTGATACTGCGGGCTTAAGAAAAAAATCCAAAGTGAAAGAGAATATTGAATTCTTCTCAAATGTTCGTACTTATCGTGCTATCTGGAACTGCGACGTTGCGATTCTTCTACTCGATGCCGAACTTGGAATAAATAATCAAGATCAGAAAGTTATTGAAGAAGTCATACGCAGAAGAAAAGGATTGATTATTGGTGTTAACAAATGGGATTTAATTGAAAAGGATACAAACACAGCTAGGGAATTTGAATTAAAAGTTAAAGAAGATATGCCGACGGCAGATTACGCTTCCGTAATTTTTATATCCGCGCTAACAAAGCAAAGAATTTTCAAGCTTGTTGAAATTGCAAAAAAAGTTAATGAAGAGAGACACAAAAAAATTCCTACAAGTCAGTTGAATGATGTAATGCTTCCGGTAATTGAACAGACGCCACCGCCGGCAACACCAACCGGCAGAGAAGTAAAAATAAAATACATCACTCAAGTTGGAGATCATTACCCGATCTTTTTATTCTTTGCCAACGAACACAAATACATTCCGGAATCTTACAAGCGCTTTCTTGAAAGGCAGATCCGCAAGCAGTTTGGTTTTGAAGGTGTTCCGATGACGATAGGATTTAGGGATAAATAAATTACGAAGGTGCAAGCTTTAGGCTGCAAGTTATTAGGCTACCCATAAAAGACACGCGAAAGCGTGTCTTGGCGTTTAGTAGCGATCACCCGTTGAACATAAAAATTGTTGTTTTACTTGATGCATTTGGTGGGAATTGCAGTAATTGAGATTAGTCCGGGAAATAGCTGTTCTAAGCAAGATGAAATGAAACTCGCAAAATTGGATTTTGGACTTTTCTTATAAATCTCCCTTTAATAGAACGCGGATGACGCGGATTAAACGATCACCGCGGATTACAGGAATGCAATATTCTTCCCCTTGAACCTCAAATTTTTGTAGCCAAGAAATTTTCCATAGACTTCCCGGCAATTTTAGTACAGCTTGTTTTCTGTTGATTATATATGCCTCAATAAGTAATTTTAATTCAGATAAACGGGGTTCCAATTCTTGAAAACTGCTGGGGGAACCGAACAAAATGAACAAAGAACGTAGAGTGTAGGTTGAAGAGCGAAATAAATAAATAGAGCTTTTTGTTCATCAGTTCTTTGTTACAAGCAAAATTTGAAACAAGATTTTATTAAGTCGAATTTCCGGTCGTTAATTTTTGGTGTTTAATGAAAATATTGAAAAATAATACACAAATCGTTTTCGTATTCTCTGCAACAGTTGTATTAATGCTCTTCTTAAATCTTGTATTGGATATATATCCGGTTCTCAGTTTCTTAAAGTTTATGGAGAGCGAAAGGTATTATTGGACAATCCCATTAACAGTTTTATTCCTTAGTGGGTTCTGGCTGTTTGATAGACACATGAGAAGAAAAATTATTAACGAGAGAGTGGAAATATTTAACGCAACAATACGAACAGTACAAGATATTCTGCAGAACTCAACATCCTCGCTTCAGTTATTAATACTGGATATGAAGGATGAAGGTGTGCGAGAAGAAATAATAACGAATGCTGAAAAGAATATCGAAGAATTCAAAAAGGTAATAAATGCATTAGCGGCAATTGATCCAAAGACAATAGAATTAAAAGAACTGAATAAGAGTTTGTCCATAATTAAAATAGATCATCACTAAGTTACGACGGCATTTACACTCTGATAAACTACAATTAAAAACGATTAATTCACCTTCAGATGAAGGCCACTACTTTTTACCCTACCGGCAAATAAAATTACCTTGACAATAAATTATAGAAAAACGTTATTGCTAATAGATTACAGTTATTCTAAAACTAAATCACAGCAATTTCAATTCTTCCATATGG
>CAZEDR010000336.1:0-1735 GCA_964510975.1 uncultured Melioribacter sp.
TTGATATAAAAACGCCTACACTATTAGTTTGGAACCCAAGCACAGGTGCAACAAGCTACGCACTACAAGTATCTACAAACAGTTCTTTTTCAAGTTTTGTCTACAATCAAAGTGGATTAACAAGCACAAGCCAACAAGTAACCGGTTTGAATATTTCAACAGCATATTTCTGGCGCGTAAGTGCAACAAATAGTTATGGAACATCAGGCTGGTCATCATCCTGGACATTTACTACACGATGTTCCGGTACAGTATTTCATATTGATAAATCATATAAAGTGGTTCAGATTGGAAGACAATGCTGGTTAAGCGAGAACATGGATGTTGGAAAAATGATTAGTAAAAATTTAGACCAAACTAATAACGGTGTAATTGAAAAATATTGTTTCGAAGACAATGAGAAGGCAAATTGCACTAAGTTTGGCGGACTTTACCAGTGGGATGAAGCAATGCAATACAGCACTACACAAGGTGCACAAGGTATTTGCCCAACCGGCTGGCATATACCAATTTTGTTTGATCTTGAAACTCTAAGCAGCACTGTTAACAATGATGGGAATGCACTAAAAGCAGAAGGGGAAGGAACCGCTGATGGAGCCGGAACAAACACAAGCGGATTTTCAGCTTTGTTAGCCGGCTATGGTTATGATACGGGGATAAGTGGTGTTGGTTTCGTTTCTCTTACTTTGGGACAAACTACATTTTTTTGGAGTTCAACAAAAGCTGATACTGATCATGCCTACTACCTTAATCTATTATACAATACTAGTGAAATCACCCGCGGTTACATTTATTATAATAAGAATAATGCTTTCAGCGTTCGCTGCATAAAGGATTAACAGTTAATTAATTTCATCTTTCTTTTTATTATCATTCATCTGAATTTTTAGGGAGATTAATGAAAAAAGTTCTGCTTTCATTTATACTTATGGTTTTCAATTCATACCAGGCTCAGAATGTAACCATTACTGTAAATGGAATTAACACCAATAAGGCAATTCTATTTTCATTGCAAGGTGAAAAAACTTTTTTTATTGATTCAATAAGATCTTCAAAAAAAGATGAGTTTGATTATAAATTTGACCAAAGCGAACATCATCCCGGAATCTATAGAATGCAGTTCGATAACAATAAGCGAATTGATTTCATATATGATGGAGAGGAAGTAGATATTCGTGCGGACGCGAATAATATTCCCGATTCCGTTTCTGTAATTACGTCTGAATCTAATAAACTATTTTATTCTTTTGTTAATCTTAACAAACAGTATAAAACAAAAACAGAATTGCTGCAGTTAATTCTTGTCCGCTATCCTAAAGATGATGATTATTATTTATCAACACGGAATAAACTTGCCCGGCTACAAAAGCAATATTTGGAGTTTGTGAATATCATCTCACAGAAAAACCCGAATAGTTTTATTGCAAGGTATATCAGATCGGCACAATTACCTGTAGTTGATTTTACACTTCCATTAGATAAACAATTGGCTTTTCTGAAAGCTCATGCATTAGACAAAGTTGATTTCAGTAATTCCGGATTAATTTATTCCGATCTTTTCACCAACAAGACTATCGAGTATCTGACTTATTACCGCAACCCGCAACTTCCTAAAGAGCTTCTCGAAAAAGAATTTATGATTGCTGTTGATTCAATTCTTAACAAAGCTAAAGTGAACCAGCTTGTTTATCAGCATATAACCGGATATATGATAGACGGATTTAAGAAGTTCGGT
>CAZEDR010000336.1:1745-3486 GCA_964510975.1 uncultured Melioribacter sp.
CAGAATTATGTTATCAAGGATGATCTTTGTCTTGATACAAAAACCGAAAGTTCTATACAAAGAAGAATTGACCAGAATAAAAAACTGCCAGTGAATGCTGTTGCGCCAAATATTATTTTACCCGGCATTGATGGTAAAATTGTTGATTTAGAAAAGATAACGGCGAACAAATTACTAATTGTTTTTTATGCCAGCTGGTGTCCGCACTGCAAAGACTTAATGCCGGAACTGAATAATTTGTATAGGAATCAAAAAGAAAAGAAATTTGAAGTGATGGCAATATCTCTTGATGATAAAAAAGACGACTGGCTCAACTTCATAAAAAATAATAATTTGAATTGGGTTAATGTTTCCGATTTGAAAGGATGGAGATCAAAAGCTGCATCAGATTATTTTATCTATGCAACGCCGACCATGTTTTTGCTCGATAGCGAGAGAAAGATTCTTGGAAAACCATTGACAATTGATGAGCTAAAACAATTATTAAAATAATTACCGGGTAATTGTTCTTTCGGTGTTTGACTTATTTTCTTCTTCTAGGACCCGTACTTTTTCTTTTTTGCGGCTCGTTTCTGCGTGGTTTCTGCGATACTATTTTATTATACATTTCGGGAATCGGTGTAAGCAAATCATCTTCCGGAAAAATGCATTCGATTTTCTTTTCAAGAAATTCTTCCAGTTTCTGAAGTTCATACGAATCTTCTTCATCGGCAAAATTAATTGCAATGCCGGACGCTCCTGCACGACCGGTGCGACCAATGCGATGCACGTATTCTTCTACATCCTGCGGCATGTTGTAATTGATAACATGCGAGATCGCTTCAACATGAAGTCCGCGTGACGCAACATCTTTTGCCCGAAATTTATCGTCCTCTCTAATTTTACCTTCCCGGAAATTTTCCAATCTTTTTATCCGTTGGTTTTGATCCACTTCTCCTGAAAGAAGCGCACAACTGATTCCGTAGGTCTTAAATGTTTCCATTAACCGGCGTGCTTCATGGCGTCTATTGGCAAATATCAAAACCCGTTCAAGTTTTTTTTGCATTATAATATTATAGAGCAGAGTTGGTTTTTCTTCAATTGTAGTTATATAAGTAATCTGTTCAATACTTTGCACTGCAACATCTTCCGGTTTCACAGTAATTTCAAATGCCTGCCTGGTCCATGATTCCGCAAGGCGTTTTACATCGCCTGTCATTGTAGCGCTGAAAAACATTGTCTGCCGCTTCGCTTTCTGAGGAGTACTGATAACAATTTGTTTTACAGAAGGAATAAATCCCATATCAAGCATTCTGTCGGCTTCATCAATAATTAAAATTTCTACTTTGCTCAAGTCAACAAGTTTCTTACGCATAAAATCAATTAACCGTCCCGGTGTGCAAATTAGTATATCGCACGGTTCACTGTGCAGAATTTTTTGCTGCTTTACGTAATCTATACCGCCGAGAAGTGAAAGAATTGAACAAGGTACATATCTGCCAAGTCCGCGCGCATCTTTTTCAATTTGCAAGACAAGCTCTCGTGTAGGTGCAAGAATTAATGCACGTGGCGTTCCGGACTTTCTTTTTTTATCAATCGGCTGTTTAAGAATATGATTGAAGATAGTAATAAGAAATGCCGCGGTTTTTCCGGTTCCCGTTTGAGCCTGTGCAGTAACATCATCTCCGGTAAGCGATTTTGGAAGGGTCTCTGCTTGAACTTGTGTGCAATACTGAAATCCTAAATCATAAACTGCATGAAG
>CAZEDR010000337.1:0-3485 GCA_964510975.1 uncultured Melioribacter sp.
ATGAACATGTTGAGAAAGAAGAAAATATGTTTTTTACCCGCGTTGAGTGGGATACAGAGGAAGTAATATTGAGGCGCCAAGAGTTTGAATTAGAGTTTGCTCAATTAGCCGAAAAGTTTTCCGCAGATCATAAAATATTTTACAACGATAAGAAGCATCAAGTAGCAATATTTGTTTCGAAGTATGAACATTGTCTGCAAGAAATTTTATGGCTCAACAGCATAGGCGATATAACTGCTGATATAAAACTAATTGTTTCCAACCATCCCGATTTAGAGCCGCTTGCCGATCAGTACAAGATTCCATTTTATTTAATTCCAGTCAGCCATAATAAAAAGGAAGCCGAATCGGCCGAGCTTACATTGCTGAAAGAGAATGAAGTTGATACAGTTATCTTAGCCCGCTATATGCAAGTGTTATCCGATGAGTTTGTAAAAGAATATCCATTCAAGATCATCAATATTCATCATTCATTTTTGCCGGCGTTTGTTGGCGCTAATCCTTACAGACAAGCTTATGAAAAAGGTGTTAAGATAATTGGCGCTACAAGTCATTACGTTACTGCAGATTTGGATGAGGGACCAATTATCGAGCAAGGAGTTGCAAGAATTTCTCATAAAGATTCTTTGAGGGATTTAATAAGCAAGGGGAGAGAACTGGAAAGATCGGTTCTTGCTAAAGCAGTAAAATATCATCTCGCAAACCGTGTTCTTCCATTTGGAAAGAAAACGATAGTGTTTGAATAAGTAAAACGAGAGACGTAAAAAGTGAAACGGCAAACGTGAAAGGCGAAAGGGAAGACGAGAAAAGAATTTTGGCAGTACGTTTTACTCTTATAGTTTTCCGTTTCCCGACTTTTCTCATTTCATCAAAATTAATTTCTTTGTTTCGCTGTAACTGCCAGCTTGCAAGCGGTAAAAGTAAACGCCGGAAGACAATTGATAATTGCGAATGGAGAATTGAGAATTATAAAAACCGGCGGACTTAAACTCATTAACAAGCGTTGCAACTTCGCGACCAAGGAGATCATAAACTTTGAGTGTAACATGTTGTAAAGACGAGGCATGCCTCGTCTCTACGGGAATTGAATATTCTATTGTTGTTTCCGGATTAAACGGGTTTGGGTAGTTTTGGGAGAGGGAAAATTTTGTTGGTAATTGTTCCTTTTCCTCATCAATATCTGTCGTTTTCATTCCATGATAACAATGAAGTATAGTAAACCCATCGCCGGCAAACCATAAATATTCTTTTCCGTTATCTATGATAGATGAAATAGATCGAAATGTATTTGTTGTGTAAGAAATCGGAGTAGATTGTTCGAAGTAATTATTGTTTACCCCAAAATAACTTTCGAGTAGCTGTCCATTTACACCCGCTCCATAAATTGCAATTGCATCACCAGTAGGTAAATAATTAGGCCCAACTGCCAATAACGCTTCCGCGGGATTCCGATTATAAGTATTGCATAATTCCCAACTAAGCCCACCATTCTGAGTTCTAAGTATTTTTTTATCGTAGTCAATGGCAACAAATCCGTTTCTCCAATCGAGAAAAGTAATAGCATTTGCAACGCAAGAGTATTTTTTCTGCCAACTTTTTCCAAAATCCTTTGATAACCAAACTCCTTTATTATTTACACCCCATAAATTATCGGTATCACTAAATGCAACATCCTTAAATACATCAAAATCAAGATTAATTGTGTCTCTAAATTTGTTCCAAGTGTTTCCGCCATCAATTGTTGCCAAGATGAACTTTGTAGACCATGGCAAATTATAATCACGAACATTATAGAATAACCCCTTTAAGCTGTCAGACCAAATAGAACGTCCATAAGTTAGGCTTGGTAAAATCGTTACACTATTCCATGTATTACCGCCATTGGTGGTTTTATAAATTTCCCGTGAATTATTTATCCAACCAAATCGTTCGTTTATCATTTTAAGTGAACTTTGATAATTGTACAATTGAAAATTATTTATTGGAAGATCATGTTTAGTCCAGTTTTTCCCCCCACTGGTCGTTTTGTATACTCCTTTTTCGCCCAAAGCCCATCCCGTACTGAGAGTTACAAAATCAATATCTATTATGTTATCTCTAATTGAATTGCTTACGAACTGCCAATTATTGCCGTTATCTTCGGTTTTAAAAATATCCCCTCCGAATGCGAATCCGTTCGTTTTATTAGTGAATAGGACCTTAGTTGCTTGCTGCATTAATAATTCAGTATTTACAATAACCCAAGTTTTCCCACCATCAGATGAGCGGTAAATACCCTTACCGTCATCACCGAGTATATAGATGTTCATATTATCTAAAAGGTAAATGTCGGAATAACTA
Organism: uncultured Melioribacter sp.; assembly: GCA_964510975.1. GTDB lineage: Bacteria > Bacteroidota > Ignavibacteria > Ignavibacteriales > Melioribacteraceae > Stygiobacter. The sequence goes on from CAZEDR010000337.1 coordinate 2,341, forward strand.
TAAATATACATCGGATTAATTTCGATTTTGTCCCAATGTTTTCCAGCATCGGATGTTTTTAAAATCTCATTTTGTGAAAGAAGCCACCATGATTGTTCATTTAGGAATACTATTTTTTTTGCAACAATTTTTAGCCCCACCCATAATGTATCCCAAGAGGAACCTCTATTTAAACTCTTCAATACAAAATTTACTGAATCATGGATCATACCGTAACCGAAAGCTTTATCGCTAGTGCCGAATGCGTAGATCAAAGAATCGGAAAGTTTTTGGAATGATTTTATGCTGCCGTATGGTGTATGTCCGTTAGTTTTATTTAGCGAGCGATTAAAAATATCAACGATGATGTAATCGAAGCTCTTAAGTTTAAACGCGATTTTCCAGTTTCCATACAGATTATCAAGTAATTGAATTTCTCCATCAGTTGTACTTTTAAGTAAGGTTGCATCATCAAGAGGTAAAAAAGTTACTGCATTTCGCATTTCGATAAAACTACTTTTCCAATTTTCACCGGAATTTGTAGTAGCTAATAATAATCCGCTTTGTGTGTTTCTACTCGTTGTACTATAAATAAATCCTTTTTCTTTTGAAATGAAATGTATTTCCTTAAAATTGCATCCTTGAATGTGTAAATTCATTTGCCAAGATTTGCCCCCATCAGTTGATCTATAAATGCTTCCACTCTCGTTAACAAAAAAGCCATTCGACTGGTCGGTAAACGCCATCGAATTGATGTTTTCTTTTATTATATCCGGATAGATAACAGATTGAGCATTAATCCTAATGCAAACCAAGAGTATGTAAACCATACTGAAGAATATTTTTTTCATCATTGCAAGTCCCCACTTATTTTATAAATACCAATTTCTTCGTTTCGCTATAACTGCCGCATTGCAAACGATAAAAATAAATTCCAGACGGTAATTCTCCATTCTCCATTCTCAATTTGCAATTATAAGTTCCGGCTTGCTTGTATTCATCAACAAGAGTTGCAACTTCGCGCCCGAGCAGATCGTAAACTTTCAAAGTAACTTTTGCCGTTTCACCTTTCACGTTTGCCGGAATCGTATATTCAATTGTTGTCTCCGGATTAAACGGGTTTGGGTAGTTTTGGTTTAATACAAATTTTTGGGGAATTTCATTGA
>CAZEDR010000338.1:0-3475 GCA_964510975.1 uncultured Melioribacter sp.
GAAATTACTTTGTGTCTTTTATTTTATCTTCTATGTTGATTGTCTCATGCACGCGCTTCAGTAAATCTTATCAAAACCACATTATATTGTATAATCTTAGCGATCCAGAAAAAATAGAAGTAAGAATACCCAACATTTATGAATACAGCGGGAAAATTAAAGATGAGCTGCCGGATGGAACAACTATAGAAGGCAATTTTATTTTTAATCAATATTTACAATCGCCAAACAACTTTACCCCGCCCAATTATAGAGTGATGTCTGGCGAAGAATTATTATCAAAAGAGGTAGGTCCGGGAACTAAAAAAACTGCTCGTCCCGAGAAAAAAGTAGACTATGATCATGTAAAGCAAAATTTTCCGGAGCTGTTTGGCTATAGCCAAAACGTACAAGTAATTCCAATTGGCAACGCAACGTTAATGATAGGAAAAAATAGAATGATTGAAATTGTTTTCTATTCTATTAATAAGATTGATGACTCCGGCGCGGGAATTGGGAAAGACAACGATGGAAATATTTATCGAGTCTATTTAGTCACAGAAACAACCGGCAATTAACCAATGGAGTTATGTGAAAAAACACTACGGATTAACTAACAATCAAACATGTCTAAGTTGTTGCCGGGATATTTTTTTTAATAACTATCTTGCCAAATGAATAGAAAAATTTTTTCGTTAATCATTCTCACCACTCAACTTTTCACAGTTCAGTTAAGTGCTCAAACAACCGCAGATCCGGCATCGGTATTACCGGATTCAATAGACGGATGGAAAAAACTTGGTGATGACCGCACGTTTGACGACAAAACATTATACAATTATATAGACGGTGCGGCAGAGCTTTACATCAGTTTTGGGTTCTCCAAAGTTTTTAACCGCAACTATTCCTTCGGCACAGATAAAGAAGTTGTTGTGGATATATTTTATATGAACACACCGCCCGATGCGTTTGGCGCATTCTCATTTTCTATCGGCAAAATAGGAAACGATTTTGGAACTCAGTCGCAAATAGCTTCCGGCGCAATTGTCTTTTGGAAGAACAATTATTGTGTGTCTATAACATGCAATCTGGAGACTGAAGAATCCAAAGCGGTAAGTCTAAGGTTAGCCCGCCTAATAGATAATTCGATAAAAGAGAAAGGAGAGTTCCCGGAGGTGTTAAAATATCTTCCGGCAGAAAATCTTGATGAACAAAGCATACGCTATTTTCGTCATTACGTTTGGTTAAACTCCCACACGTTTATCTCCAACGAAAACATCTTAAATATAAATTCGAACACGCATGCTGTTCTTGCAAAGTATGGCGATAAGGAGAAACTTATTCTGCTGCTTGTAAAATATCCAAGCTTAGCAGAGGCGGCTTTGGCAAAAGAACTGTTTGCTGATAATTATAACAAGGCTCTAAAAAAGAAGCGGGCTGCTAAAACAAAAAATGGAAAGTTTTGTGCGGTTGATCTAAAAGAAAATTTTTTAATAGCTTCATTTAACGGTTCCAGCGAGAAGAATGTTATCGATCTAATTGACCGGGTCAAAGGTTCAATTAATAGATTTACTTCAACAAAAAAATAAATGAGGTGCAAATGAAAGAAAGGAACCTTACCAGAAGAGACTTTCTAAAAACCGGAGCTATGGCTGCGGCAGCCGGCGCGGTGATGATGAATCATCCTTTTGAGCTGCTTGCAAAGCAACAAACAAAAACACGCGTTGTGCTTGTTCGCAACCCTAATGTTTTTGATAGCGCGGGTAAACTTGTTCCTGATGTACTTAAGGAAATGATGGATGATTCTCTTAAAGCGTTATTCAACACAAAAGATGCCGCTACCGCTTGGAAAAAAATAATTAAGCCGGATGATATTGTTGGAATAAAAACCAACACATGGAGAAGTTTACGTACACCTGTTGAACTTGAAGCAGAAATTAAAAAACGTGTTATGGAAGTTGGCGTTGATGAACAAAATATCAGCATCAACGATCAAGGGATTTTAAGAGATCCGGTTTTTCAGAAAGCGACCGCGTTAATTAATTCCCGCCCTATGAGAACACACTACTGGTCGGGCGTTGGTTCATTGATTAAGAATTATATAATGTTTGAGGAAAGACCTTCTGATTTGCATCCAGATTCATGTGCCGATCTTGCCAAGGCTTGGTTTTTGCCAAATGTAAAAGGTAAAACCCGTTTAAATGTTCTCGTTATGCTCTCTCCCCTTTTCAATAGTGTTGGTCCGCATGGCTACAGTCCGGAATATGTTTGGAAGTATTGCGGGTTAATAGTTGGAATAGATCCGGTAGCTTGCGATTCAACCGGGCTGAGAATTATAGAAGCCAAGAGAAAAGAATTTTTTGAAGAAGATAGACCCTTGAATCCTCCGGCAAAACATATTGAGCTGGCCGATACACGCCATCATCTGGGAACTGCCGATCCAAAGAAAATTGAATTGATCAAGTTAGGCTCGAAAGAGGGAGTACTGATCTAAGCGGTTTAAAACAAAAAACCCCGGCATAACCGGGGGCTTTTTGCTGCAAAGCAAACTTATTCTTAGCGAATAACTTTTACTTCAGCTGCTTGAAGGCCTTTTGGACCTTGAGTAACTGTAAATTCAACTTTGTCATTTTCGTTTAAAGTTTTGTAACCATCAGATTGAATAGACTGAAAATGTACGAATACATCTTCTCCGCCTTCTTGTGAAATGAAACCAAAACCTTTAGTACTGTTGAACCATTTTACGGTTCCTTGTTTGCGCTCTGCCATAACAGAAGCTCCTTTGTAAATGTTAATATAATTAATGATTGTTTACGACAGGCCTTAAGAACTTCTGTGGGGTAAAACGATTTGCGTCTACGTCTACATCTACTTCTAAAGTTACTGCCTGCCCAAACATACAGGAAGTATTCTTATTAACCTAATTAAATCTTTCAAATGGGGATGACTAAGTGTTTTGATTATCTTTGGTTAAACAAATGAGAAATTATGAAAAATCTAATCCAGATTGCCGGAATAATTGATATTGAGGAAGCAAAACTATTAATGGAGCTTGGCGTAGATTACATAGGTTTTCCGCTGCGACTTCCGGTTAATAAAGAAGATTTAACCGAAGAAGAAGCTGTTGAGGTAATCAAGACAATCACACCGCCGCATCAAGCAGTGCTTATTACTTATTTAAATGAGGCCGATGAGATAATTTCTTTCTGCGATAAGCTGAATGTTAAGATTATTCAACTTCACGGAGATATTTCTTTTGATGAACTGGTGAAGACGAAGACTCTTCGTCCCGATCTGGAAATAATTAAAAGTCTTGTTGTAGCAAGCGACAACTATGATAAGCTGGTTAATATGGTTGAAACATTTTCTCCTTGGGTTGATGCGTTTATTACAGACACTTTTGATCCGGTAACCGGAGCTGAGGGTGCAACCGGCAAAACGCACGATTGGAGTATCAGTAAAAAACTTGTAGAGCTTTCACCTAAGCCGGTTATTA
>CAZEDR010000339.1:0-3444 GCA_964510975.1 uncultured Melioribacter sp.
ATTTTTATCAATCTTAGAAAACTTCAAAGAAGAAATTTTCAATAACGGAGGTAATCATGGAAAATAAAGATAAACTCAGAGCTCCCGTTAGCCAGAAGCCGCTCGTTATTGAGAAACCGGTTGACCCATCTTTCATTGGCGGAACAATCTCAATCGAAATAAACGAAAAGAAAGTAACGGTTCCATTAGGAACTACAATTCTTGATGCGTGCAAAATGAATGGAATTTCTGTTCCTACACTTTGCCATCACGAAGATTTATGTGTTGCCGGTGTGTGCCGTGTTTGCGTTGTGGAAGTTGAAGGGATGAGAACACTTCAAGCTTCTTGCGCTTATCCAATAACATCACCAATCAAAATAAAAACATCTACACCAACAGTTCGTAAAGCTCGCCGCCACATCATAGATTTGATGTTAAGCGAACATTATGGCGAATGCTATTCATGCTTCAGAAACGGAAAATGCGAATTACAAAATCTTGCGAAAGAATATGGAGTTGATAGCTATACTTTTGGTCACGTTGAAGCTCCTCGCTACGAAGTTGATGAATCATCATACTCGGTTATACGCGACATGAGCAAATGTGTACTTTGCAAACGCTGTGTTAGAACTTGTATCGATTTACAAGAGGTTGGTGTTTTAGAAGCCGTTGAACGAGGACACAATACTCGTATCAGCACATTCTTAGATAAACCATTGCTGGATGTAATTTGTATTAACTGCGGGCAGTGTATTAACAGATGTCCAACTGCCGCACTTCGTGCAAACGATCCATCCGATGAAATTTGGGCAGCAATTGACGATCCAAAGAAACATGTTGTAATTCAAACCGCTCCATCACCACGCGCAGCAATATGCGAAGAGTTTGGAATGGAAGCCGGTCATTCTCTTACAAAAGAATTAAACACAGCTTTAAGAAGAATCGGATTCGATAGAGTGTTCGATACAAATACTACAGCAGACTTGACAATCTTTGAAGAGGGAACAGAGTTAGTTCTACGTCTCTACAAAGCTATTGTTCAAAAAGAACCGGTTGCTTTACCTCAGTTTACATCTTGTTCACCGGGCTGGGTGAAATTCTTAGAACATTATTATCCAGAGTATATCGATAACTTATCTACAGCTAAATCACCGCAGCAAATGTTCGGTGCGTTGATAAAAACTTTCTATGCAGAAAAAGCCGGTGTTAAACCGGAAGACATAATTTCTGTTGCGGTAATGCCTTGCTCTGCTAAAAAGTTTGAGTGCAATAGACCGGAAATGGATGACAGCGGATTCAAAGATGTTGATTATGGTTTAACTACACGCGAATTGGCAAAGATGATAAAGGAAGGCGGAATCAATTTGCCGGAAATGCCAAAAAGTGATTTCGATTCTCCGTTTGGAGAAGCTTCGGGTGCTGGTTTAATCTTTGGCGCTACCGGTGGTGTAATGGAAGCTGCTATACGTTCCATTTATGAATTTATTACCGGAAATAAAGCTGAAGATGCGTTTGCAAATGCTAACGTTCTTCCGGTACGCGGTTTTGATGGAATAAAATATGTTGAACTTCCTCTTGGTGAAAAATTCGGACCGGTTCCGGCTGTTATTAAGCACTTAGTTCCTAATTGGGATTGGCTGAAAGGTGTTACGCTTAAAGTTGCAATCGCACATGGAACCGCAAATGCAAAGAAAATTATGGATGACATAAAAGCTGGTGGAAAATTCTCCGAGTGTCACTTCATAGAGTTTATGGCTTGTCCGGGCGGATGCTTAGGCGGCGGCGGTCAACCAATTCCTACAACTCCGGAAATTCGTAAGAAACGAGCCGAAGCAATTTATGCTGAAGATGAATCGCTCGAAATGCGCAAAGCTCACGATAATCCAAACGTAGTTAAGTTGTATGAAGAATTTTTGACTGACGGTCCATGCGGCCACAAATCTCATAAATTGCTACATACTCACTATGTAAAACGTGGAAGATATATTGCATAACTGCTAAATTGGGCTCGGTAATACGAGCCCTTTTAATATTATGAAAGAAGAAAAAAATAATTGGAAATTTGGCGTTTTCTACTTTAACGCGGATAATCCAAAAATATTTGTTCCTAAGCGAATTGGAATTGGTCTGACAATTAATTTCGCTAAATGGCAATCGTGGCTGATTATTGGACTAATAATATCTTTGGCCGCAAGCTCAATTTTGTTTTCTAAATGAATCTACTATCATCTCTACTGAAAGAGAACGCGGAACATACCGAATCGATTAACAGATATAATCTTTGGTTCATTAAACTAAGATGGTATGCTGTTGCAGCGCTCATTGCGTTTGTTATTACGTTGAAATATTTGTTCGGTATTGGGATTACAAGTATTCAATTATATTCTTATGCTGCAACTACACTTCTTATAGCAGTCTATAATTTTTACTTCCAACTGAAATGCAACTCGTCGATATCAATTGAAAATCAAGCACAGCTATATTCTCTTTACCAAATCATACTGGATTTACTTTTTTTAAGCGTACTGGTTTACTTCTCCGGAGGAATTGAAGCACCAATATTTCTTCTGTACATTTTTCACATGATAATCGGCAGTATGATTTTACCGGAAAAGTTTATGTATATAATTGCTTCTATTCTGATCATGTTCTTATCACTATTTAGCGCTCTCGAATACTATAATTTAATTCAACACCAAGCACTTTACGGATTATATCCGTTTCAGCTTTATAAATCGGGCAACTTTGTGATCGGGTTTCTCTCAGTGTTTTCATTTGCTATGCTGATGAGTATTAAGCTTACCAGTCGAATTGTTAGCGAGCTTTACAGCAGAGAATCGCAATTGAGGAGAGCATTGAAAGAAGTGGATGAAGCTGAAAAATCCAAACAGAAGTACTTGATGGCTGTAGTTCACGAATTGAAATCACCAATTGCAGCGGCCTCTTCTAATCTTGATTTAGTACTTGGAAAATTTGTAGGTGAAGTGAGTGAATCCGCATTAGAAAAACTCTCTCGCTCTAAAGAAAGGTTGGCTGAATCAATTACTACAATAAATTCAATCCTTCGCTTTTCTCAGTTTCGCTTGATAAACAAACTTGAGCCCGAGACAATTTCTTTATCACTGTTAATAGAAGAAGTTATCTCTAAAATTAGGCCGTCTGCAGAAAGAAGAAAGATTAAAATAGTCTTTGAAGTAAATGATAAATATGAATATGAAGGCGACAAAGTTCTGCTAAGCCTAGCCTTTTCAAATCTAATTGGTAATTCCGTTAAATACACTCACGAAAACGGAACCGTAAAAATCGAAATAGTTAAAGATGAGATTAACCTTACTGTATCTGTTTACGATGATGGTGTAGGTATTCCATCAGAAGATTTGCCGAAAATATTTGAGGAGTTCTATAGGGCATCTAATGCCAGAGAGGTGGAAAGAGATGGCACGGGACTGGGGTTATCTATAGCCA
>CAZEDR010000340.1:0-1872 GCA_964510975.1 uncultured Melioribacter sp.
TTGGTTAATGAAATTTCGGGGACAAAATAATTAAATGAATGAAAAAAGCAAAAGATAATTATTATTCAATTATTAGTATTACAGCGCCCTTCTCTACAGACTGTCCTTCCTGGTAACTAATGGATTTAACAATTCCACTGGAAGGTGATCTTAAATCGTTTTCCATTTTCATAGCTTCAAGTATTAAAATTGGTTCACCCATTTCTACTTTTTCACCAATTTTCTTTTTAATCTTGATCAGCAATCCCGGCATCGGAGCTTTCATTTCTGTGTGATGCTGTGTCTTCTCTTTATTTTTTTGTAGCTCGTATGCTAAATCTTGCAGCTTAGTTCTTACGGTTGTTTCAAAATACCAGCCGTCAACTAGTAAACGAATTTCACCATTATTAGTTTTTGTTGTTGCAGCTTCATAAACATTATTCCCAAAGCGCAGAACAATTGAATGCGCACTCACTTTTGTAATAGAGGCAGAGATTACTTTTCCGCCAAGTTCAACTGTTCCATCTTGATTGACCTTAACAGATTTCTTTTTGCTATTTACTGTTACTACGAACTCATTCATATAATTGAGTCCGCCAGTTATTTGCAGATTTTGTTTCGTTACCCGTTACCGATAGTTCTAAATCTGAATTCTTCATTAAAGCTGCCATTACAGCTACAATATCTTCAAGATACACAGTCGATTGCCCTTTCCATTTGTCCGGTACTAACGGTAAGAATTCATTTTCAATAAAGTTTATGTCGAAAGTTCCATCCAAAAATGATTTTTGTTTCAGCATCCAATTAAACGCCGGCATGTTTGTAATAACACCGCATATTTGATATTCGCAAAGTGCGCGCTTCATTCTCTCAATTGCTTCATCGCGATCTCTTCCCCAGCAAATTACTTTAGCTAGCATCGGATCGTAGTAAATTGGAACATCGCTCATAACATCAATTCCTCTATCAATGCGAACTCCCGGGCCTGATGTTAATCTATGATGAGTAATCTTACCAATTGACGGAGCGAAATTATTATCTACATCTTCTGCATAAACTCTGCACTCAATTGCATGACCGTGAATATGTAGATCATCTTGCGTAACACTCAACTTTTCTCCGTAAGCAATTCTGATCTGTTCCTTTACAATATCGAAACCAGTTATCATTTCCGTAACCGGATGTTCTACTTGCAGACGAGTATTCATTTCAAGGAAATAAAAACTTTTATCGCTATCCATCAAGAATTCAATTGTTCCGGCATTATAGTATCCGCAAGCTTTTGCGGCCTCAACTGCAGCCATAGTAATCTTTTCACGTGTTAAAGAATCAACGGCAATTGATGGAGCTTCTTCAATTATTTTTTGATGTCTCCGCTGAACCGAGCATTCTCTTTCGAATAGGTGAACGTAATTGCCATACTTATCGGCAAGTATTTGCACTTCAATGTGTTTGGGATGTTCAATAAACTTTTCTAAATAAACAGCATCACTTCCAAATGATTTTAGTGCTTCATTCCTCGCGTTAATAAATGACGATTCAAATTCATCGTCGGAATAAATTTTGCGCATTCCTTTTCCGCCGCCGCCGGCTGCAGCTTTAAGCATAACCGGGTAACCGATTTCTGCGGCAAACTTTTTCCCATCATCAATATTTTTAATTGGTTCTGTTGTACCGGGAACAATGGGAACGTTATGCTTTCTCATCAATGTACGCGCATCGGTTTTTCCACCCATCAGTTCTACAGATTTATAAGATGGACCGATAAAAGCAATTCCCGACTCTTCAACCATTTTAATAAATTCTGAACGCTCTGATAAAAATCCATACCCGGGATGACTCGCATCAGCACTTATCTGTCTTGCAAGAGAAATCATTTTTTCTTTGTTGAGA
>CAZEDR010000340.1:1882-3440 GCA_964510975.1 uncultured Melioribacter sp.
AATAGTCGGAATTCCGGCTTTTTTCATCGTTTTCTTCGCCGTTGATTTATCTCCCATCTGCTGAATTGTGGTTTTGGTGGGACCTATAAATTTTATATTGCACGATTCGCAGACATCAGCAAAATATGTATTTTCCGATAAGAAACCATACCCGGGATGAATCGCATCAGCACCTATCTGTTTTGCAAGTGCAAGTATTTTTTCTTTATTGAGATAAGATTCACTCGCCGGAGCGGGACCGATTAGATACGCCTCATCAGCTCTGCGAACATGAAGCGCGTTTGCATCCGCTTCGGAATAAATTGCGACAGATGTAATTGAAAGCTCACGGCAAGCTTTTATGATGCGGTGAGCAATTTCTCCTCTGTTCGCTATAAGAATTTTTTTAAACACTATTTGAACTCAACAATTGTGATTCCTTCTCCGCCACTCTCAATACCGGAAAAATAGTAATTTTTTACCGAGTGGTTTGTTCTAAGTATTCCATGAGTCATTTGTTTTAGAACTCCGGTTCCTTTTCCATGAAGAATTTCAACTCGATCAATTCCATTCATATTGGATTCGTCCAAGAAACGTATCAGCTCCGATTCAGCATCCTCATAACGCATGCCTCGCAAATCCAGCCTAAAGCTTAAGGTCTGTATATCGCTTTCATACTTTTTCTTGTAAACCAATTCGGCTTCTGACTTCTTTGCTGATTGAAGATCGCTCAATTTAGTTCGGATTTTTAGAGAACCGACAAGTAATACAGCTTTGTTCTTGTCTGTATCAATTTCTTCAATCACACCAGCCGTAGATGTGTTTATTATTGAAGCATAATCACCAACCTTAAATTCCTTTTTCTCTATCTCAACTTTTGGCTTTTGTGGAAACACCTTTTGCGTTTCTTTTTTCAGCTTTTCAATTTTCTCTTTTTCTTGCTTAACAACTTCTTTCTTTGCTTGCGATTCGCGAATGTTTTTTATTGTATCCTCAATCTGCTTGTTCACATCTTGAAGATATAACTGAGCTTTTTCTTTTGTATCGGAGAGAATTTCTTTCTTCTGCTTCTCCAGTTTTTCAATTTTATCTTGATAAAGATTAGCCAAGCCTTTTAATCGAAGATTTTCCAATTCACTTTTATTTAACTGATCGCGCAAATCTTGAGACTTCTTTTCCAAACTAACAAGAAACTCTTCGATCTTTGTTTTATCTGTATCGAGATAGAGCTTAGATAGGTTAATGAAGTCATCATCAAAACCGATTCTCTGAGCAACTTCAAAAGCATAGCTGGAGCCGGGCATCCCTTGTTTAAATCTGTAAGTCGGTTTCAATTCTTCTGTATCAAATTCCATCGAAGCATTTTGAAATTCCTCAAGCTGATTTGCTACCAGCTTCAAACTTCCGTGATGTGTTGTTGCAAGTACACGCGCACCTTTATCTCTTAGTGAAACTAGTACACCAGTGGCAATAGCAGAACCTTCTGCCGGATCTGTTCCGGTTCCAATCTCATCCAGCAAAACCAAAGTTTTTTCGTCAGCCGCCTCAATAATGTTTCGAATGTTTGTTAAGTGCGAAC
>CAZEDR010000341.1:0-3420 GCA_964510975.1 uncultured Melioribacter sp.
TTCCAGTTTTTCATAAGTGTCGGACATTACTCCTCCTTGTTGTGGTTTTTATAAATAATTTTTTCTTTCATAATTTTTATGAACAAATCACAGATTTTCAAAAAAATCTGTCAGCTTCTTAAAAACGTTATTTACTTTAAACTTTCCTTCTCGGCTTGCGCGTGCATAACTCTCTTGCGCAGATTTACCAGGTATTCCTCTAATCAATCCGGCTACAGTTGCAAACTCCGGACTTCCAACTTCTTTAGATAATCCGGAACCGAGATCGAGCGGAACTCCAATGCGTGCCGGCAGTCCAAAAATTTCTGATGCAAGTTCATCACAGCCCGTTAGCAATGAACCACCTCCCGTCAATACTATCCCGGCTTTTACTTTGCTCTTCAAACCGGAATTGCGAAGATCATTATCAATCAGAGTAAAGAGTTCTTTCATTCTAACACTTATAATCTGTGTAAGAAGAGAAACCGGAATTTTTACATTCCCTCTAGCTCCGACGCCCTTGATGTAAATGTCTTCGTCGCGAATAATTGCATGTTCGGTTGCGTAACCATGCTCACGTTTTAATTTTTCTGCTTCGGTTGTAACTATGCCAAGCGTTTCGCGGATATCATTTGTAACTTGATTTCCGGCAACACCAATTACCTTTGTATGTTTAATCGCTTTTCTATGAAATACTGCTACGTCCGTTGTTCCGCCGCCAATATCAATTAGCACAATGCCTAAGTCTTTTTCATTTTCTTCAAGAACAGATAGACTTGATGCTATCGGCTGTAGCACCAAGTCTTTTGGAATATATCCCGCACGTTCAACAGATTTTTTAATATTCTGAAGTGCGGGAATAGATGCTAAAACAACATGATTTACAGCTTCCAATCTCGAACCGCACATTCCAATAGGATCATCAATACCGCCGGTATGATCAACAAAATATTCTTCCGGAATGATGTGAAGAATTTCTCTATCCGATGGAATACGAATTGTATGAACATCCAATTTAAGGCGATCTAAATCCGCCTGGGAGATTTCATGATCGGGATTATTTATTGTTACATAATTTCTGTGGCGCAGACTTGTAATATGTTCGCCGGCAACACCTACGTTTAATTCTTTAATAGTAAACCCGGCTCTGTTGCTTGCAATGTTCATTGCTTCTGTAATTGCTTCAGCAGTTTTTGCAATGTTTGCAACTAAGCCGCGTGTTAAACCTTCAGATGGCGCAACGCCAAATCCAAGTATGTTGATGTTCGAATCCACATGTTCAGCAATTACCGCGCATACTTTCGTTGTTCCAAGATCCAAACCCGCTATTACATTTTTCTTCATGATTTCTTTTCCATCACTTCTTGGTTTTGTTCTGATTGTTCTAATAGTCCAAGGAAAATGTGTCCGCCGTATCGTAAATCAACATATTCCATGTAATTGTTTAGCTCTTTTCCTTTTAAGAAATTCCAAAAGTTGCTGAAGTAAAGAATTTTCCTTAATTCATTACCTCTTCCAAGCATCACCGGATAATCGAACGAAGAGAAATAAACATTTATTTCGCCGCCGTTCTGCATGTCGATGGATGAAAGAGCGTCATGCATTTCCGGGTTTGCAAGTTTCACCGCGCCGATGATTTTCGACGCAGTCACTACATCATAATTTTTTTTGATTGACGACAACATCTTTACAGCTTTATCCAACTGAACATTTGCAATTACCGGATAATCAATTTGTCTTGAGTTTTCCAAAACCGGCAATACTTGCAGTCTGTCTGTAATCAAATATTGCTCATCATTAATGAAGAGCATCGACTCAAAATTTTTCTCTTTAATCTTAACTGTGACTTTACTATCTCCATCGTAGCGAACATCAGCAGAAGCTACATACGGATGTTTCTCAATTCTATCTTTAATTATCTGAACTGTTAATGCGCTCAAACTATTTCTGTTAGAAAGCATTGCATATTTCAAATAGCTTTCTTTCGATAAATGAACATTCCCTTCAAGCGAGATATATTTTATTTTATCTAGATTAGCAGTTTTTACACCAAACGACATATAGACAATTGCACCTATTGCAATTAAGAATAGAACTGCTGCTATTATGTGTTTTGGTAATGTCATTACTTTTTTTCTGCTTTTAGAAATTCAACAAACTGATTTCCAAATTTCCAGATATCGCCGGCGCCAAGAGTAATTACTATATCGCCTTTCTGATAAATCGATTTAAGCAAATCCGGGATTTTTGTTTTATCCGGTTCGTAGTAAACGTTCTTATGACCAAACTTTTTAGCTGTTTCTGTAATCAATTCACCGGTAATTCCTTCAACCGGTTTTTCGCGAGCCGGATAAACATCTGTGCAAATGAAGATGTCGGAATTCAAGAACGATCTTCCAAACTCTAAATAAAAATCTTTTGTGCGGCTGTATAAATGAGGCTGAAATACTGCTACCAATCTTCTGTTCCATCCGCGGCGAATTCCGTCAAGCGTAACATTTATTTCTGTTGGATGATGACCGTAATCATCAATAACCATTACATCTTTATCATACTTTGTTTCGAAGCGGCGGTAAACACCGGCAAACTTGCCTAGCGATTTTTGAATTGTCTCAAAATCGACTCCCATTTCTTTTGCAATTGCAACAGCAACAAGAGAGTTTTTTATGTTATGCATTCCGGGAATGTTTAATTTAATTCTGCCAAGCTGTTCACCTTTATACACAACTGTATATTCCGAATGATTTTCCGAGTGTGTAATATTTGTTGCGCGAACATCAGCTTGCGGAGAAACTCCATAAGTAAGAATCTTTCTAGTTATCTGCGGAATAATATCTTGCAATGCCGGTTCATCTAAACACAACACAACAAAACCAAAAAAGGGAACTTTGTTTGCGAATTCTATAAACGCCGCTTTGATATCATCTAAGTCTTTGTATGTATCTAAATGTTCTTGCTCTAATGTTGTTATAGCTGCGATGGTTGGAGTTAACTTCAAAAATGCCTAGGCGAGCATTAGTTCCACCTAGACTGCTAAGCTTTCCACCAACTATAATTGTAGGATCAATCTGCGCTTCAGTAAGAACCAGACCAACCATTGAAGTGGTTGTTGTCTTTCCGTGTGTTCCGGCAATCCCGATTCCATATTTCATGCGCATACATTCAGCTAACATTTCAGCGCGTTTGATTACCGGAATTTTTCTTTCAATTGCTGCTTTCACTTCTGGATTTTCAAGATTTACAGCAGAAGAGAAAACAACTACATCGGCCTCAACCAAATTTTCCGGTGAATGTCCTTCATAAACTTTAATTCCGAGACTTTCCAATCTTTCTGTTACTTCAGTTTTTGCTAAATCGGATCCGGAAATTTTAAATCCTTGACTCAATAAAATTTCAGCTATGCCGCTCATCCCAATTCCACCGATGCCGACAAAGTGCACA
>CAZEDR010000342.1:0-3405 GCA_964510975.1 uncultured Melioribacter sp.
GTAGAAGGCAACGCTGAACTAGAAGGAAAATCTTTGGAAGAATTATTCAAAAATATTTCAAAAGCTCCGGTAGCTGTAAGAAATAACGGCGGCGGACATTATAATCACACAATGTTCTGGAATATCATGGGACCAAACAAAGGCGGAAAACCAAGCGGCGCATTAGCTGATGCAATTAATGCTGCTTTTGGTTCATTCGAAAAATTCCAGGAAACATTTAATGCTGCAGCTACAACACGCTTTGGTTCCGGCTGGGCTTGGTTAAGTGTTAGTGATGGTAAATTGGTTGTTTCATCTACACCAAATCAAGATAATCCATTAATGGATGTTGCAGAAGTAAAAGGTTTTCCAATTCTTGGTTTAGATGTTTGGGAACACGCTTACTATCTCAAATATCAAAACCGCAGACCGGAATACATTACTAATTGGTGGAATGTAGTTGATTGGGATGCAGTTGAAAAAAGATTTGCTGAAGCGAAGTAACTGCTTATTGAATCTTCTAATTTTTAAAATAAAAAACCCTGAGCTTGCTCAGGGTTTTTTATTTGTCTAAATACTAAAGACTAACTACTAAATACTATTTTAGAGCGTTGTTCCAGTAAACTTTAATCTGTTTATTGCTCTTGCTAAAGCACCTTCAGCTCTCATAGCGTCAATATCGTTTGCTCTAGCAGCCAATCTTTCCTTAGCTCTATCGTAAGCTTGCTTTGCACGATTGATATCAATTTCTTCTTTACTTTCTAAACTATCAGCAAGAATCAAAATCTTATTTTCATTTACTTCTATTGTCCCGCCGCTGGTAGCAAATTCAATTTCTTTACCTTCTAAGTCTTCCAGTTTGATCTTGCCTATCTCGAAAGTACTTAATAATGGTGCGTGATTGAATAATACTTGAAAGCTTCCGGCAGTACCGGGGACAGTAATCGATTTTACTTTTCCGCTAAATGCTTGTTTAGAAGGTGTAATTATTTCAAGACTGAGTTCTTTCATAATTAGGCTTCTGCATTCATCTTTTTAGCTCTTTCAACTGCTTCCTCAATTACACCAACATACATAAATGCTTGTTCAGGAAGATCATCATGCTTACCATCAAGAATTTCTTTGAAGCTTCTGATTGTATCTTCCAACTTAACATACTTACCGGCAAAACCGGTGAATTGTTCGGCAACACTAAATGGCTGACTTAAGAATCTTTGAATTCTTCTTGCACGTCGAACGATGATCTTATCATCTTCAGAAAGTTCATCCATACCAAGAATGTTAATGATGTCTTGCAAATCTTTATACGCTTGCAAAATTTCTTTAACACGTTTAGCAACAGCGTAATGTTCTTCACCAACTATATCCGGTTGAAGAATTCTTGAAGTAGAATCGAGAGGATCAACTGCCGGATAAATACCAAGTTCAGAAATCTGACGGCTTAATACTGTAGTAGCATCTAAGTGAGAAAATGCAGTAGCGGGAGCCGGATCTGTTAAATCGTCTGCCGGTACGTAAATAGCTTGTACCGATGTAATAGAACCTTTATCAGTAGAAGTAATACGTTCTTGAAGCTCACCCATTTCAGTAGCTAAGTTTGGCTGATAACCCACAGCAGAAGGCATACGTCCCAACAACGCAGATACTTCGGAACCGGCCTGAGTAAAACGGAAAATGTTATCGATGAAGAGCAACACATCTCTTCCTTCTTCATCACGGAAATATTCAGCTATTGTTAATCCTGTAAGACCAACTCGAAGACGAGCTCCCGGAGGTTCATTCATTTGACCAAACACTAATGCAGTTTTACTTAATACACCGCTCTCTTTCATTTCTAACCAAAGATCATTTCCTTCGCGTGTTCTCTCGCCTACGCCGGCAAACACAGAATAGCCGCCATGCTGCTTGGCAATATTGTGAATCAATTCTTGGATGATAACCGTTTTGCCTACACCCGCGCCGCCAAATAAACCGGTCTTGCCACCCTTTGTGTATGGTTCAAGTAAGTCGATAACCTTTATACCGGTTTCAAACATTTCTTGCTTAGTCGTTAGATTATCAAATTTGGGCGGATGGCGGTGAATTGGGTAACGCTTTGCAGTTTTTATTTCTGTCCCAAGTCCGTCTATTCCATCTCCAATAACATTTATTAATCGGCCTAAAGTTTCTGGTCCAACTGGGACAGAAATTGGCTGACCGGTATCAATAGCTTTCATTCCGCGAACAAGACCGTCTGTAGAATCCATAGCAACTGTACGAACACGGTTTTCGCCTAAGTGCTGCTGAGCTTCAACTATAAGAATTTCGTCTTGCCCTTCAACATTTTTTCTTGGAATTTGAATTGAATTGTAAATTTTGGGGAGGTTTCCGTCCGGGAAGTCAATATCAACAACGGGACCAATTACTTGTACAATCAGACCTTCGTTTGAAGCCATTTTTATTCCTTTTATTTCAAAATTAAGTGCGTAAAATTAGGAAAGTAGGTAGTGATTTCCAAAAGTTTGAATACCTATTCGCATCCGAAAGAGTTATATTCATTACAAAAATTGCTTAATCTGATGACAGACATAGAAATATATAAAGCCAGAGCCGAAGGATATAACCGGATTGCCGAGATTTCAAACGAAGTTTCTGATAATGAATTTTTAGAGTTCATGGGATTTATCCGTGAAGTAACAAATACTTACCAACCCGATATTGAAACTATTAAACAAGAGGTAATGGAAAAATCTGAAATAAGAAAAAGACTTATAGAGTTGTTCAAGAATGAATCCATTTGAAGAAACCTTAGTCAGTGTAAATAGTTTTTGCAAGATGAATGAGCTTAAATACTCAATAATTGGCGGGCTTGCTCTCATCTTTCATAAAGTACAAAGAACCACAAATGATATTGATATAACTCTCTTAGTTGAATTGGAAAAGATGGAGATTATTGGCAAAATGATAATTGACAATTTTGAACCAATTTTTCCCGATTCCATCAATTTTTTTCAAAAAAACTTTGTTCTTCCAGTTCGTGACAAAAAGACAAAAATGAGAATAGACTTTGCTGCCGGGCTGAGCGGGTTTGATATTAAAGTGATAGCGAGAAGTAAACGCCAAGTTTTCGGCAAATTAGAATTACCATTTTGCACTGTCGAAGATTTGATTCTTTACAAGCTTTTTGCTACACGCCCAAAGGATTTTGCTGATTTGCACGATATAAGCAAGCTTCATAAAGGTAAAATTGATCGGAAGTATTTGTTGGAAATGTTAAATGATTTTGCAGCTTTAGAACGTAATGATATGAAAGTCAATTTCGAGAAGATTTTTAAATAATATAGAGCCGCGTTCAACGCGGCTCTACAAATAACTATACAGTTACGCCAGCTTTCTCAGCCAGTTCCATTCCCTTTTCAATTGCTTCTTTGTTCAATGGAATTAGAT
>CAZEDR010000343.1:0-3385 GCA_964510975.1 uncultured Melioribacter sp.
GTTGACAAAACTTAGTCGTTTGTGTTGGGCGGCGGTTTAGTTGCAACGCTGTTAGTTTACAAAAATAAGTTTTGTGTAAGTGTTTTCTACCAAGTTGGTTTGCTGTTCGGGTTTAGTTCTTTGTTTCTTGTAGGTAAAGTAGTTCTGGTTTAGCTGCAAATGTATGTTTGTTCTTCTCGGGTATGGGTTACAAAAGTCGGCTAACAAGTTTATTCAAAAATTAGGTGATGGCTTTCTGGTTTTGTGTTGGTCACTGGTTGTAACTCTTTGCAAAGCTGGTTATGCTTACAAGAATAATACGTTTGCAAAGTAGAGTTAGTTCAAAGAAAAGTATTGCTTGTTGTTTGGCGTGGTGTAGTTTGGCAATTGTTTTGCATAGTTAGATATGCAAAAGATTTTTATGTTCGAAATCGCATCCATAAAATCAAACTTAAAACTAACTAGCAACTCAAAACCGACCGCTTCTAGCGAACCGGTCGTAGTGGTTTAACTCTGGTTTGGCTTTGCAAAGAAAGTTTGTTGTTCAAAGTATGATTTGTTTTACAAAACTGATTTTAAAACAAAATGTTGCGCTGAAAATTCCGTAATTGTTGTTCTGGGCGGCGCTTTAGTTGCAACGCCGTTAGTTTTCAAAAAGTAGTTTAGTGTAAATGATGATAACCAAGTTGGTTTGCTGTTCTGGTTTTGTTCTTCGGGTTCAGTTAGTAAAGTAATTCTGGTTTGGCTTTCAATGTTGGTTTATTCTTTTTTCAAGTTTGGTTGCAAAAGTTGGCTCACTGAGTTACAAAATGTTTGGGTGGTGGTTTTGAAGAATAGTTATTATAATGAGTTGGGAAAAATCTGGGGTTCGTTTCGGTTCTCGTCCAAAAGAAAAATTAAATCACTTTAATAAATAGATTCGCAAAGAAGTCATTGTTGTTCAGAGTTGGTTATAAAAGTAATGGTTGAATGGAATTCATCATTGTCCAATAACTAAATCGAGAACGTTGCGGCGTGGAGTAGTTCGGTAATTGTTTTGCAAAGTTGGTTGGTAAAAATAATTATTTCTTTTAAATCGCATCCATAAAAACAAAGCAAAAACTAACTCGCAACTCAAAACCGACCGCTTCTAACGAATCGGTCATAGGGATTTAATTCTGGTTTAGCTTTCCAGAAAAGGTTGCTTGAGTAAAGTGGATTAACTAAACAAAACTGATTTTAAAACAAAAAGTCGTTTGCAATTACTGCATTGCTGTTCTGGGCGGCGGTTTAGTTGCAACGCTGTTATGTGTTTAATAAAATAGAGGGTTTTTATGTCAATTATTCCAAGTTCGATTGCTTCAACATCTTACGCTACGAATGGCGAAAAGAAGCTGCATAATATTTTTTCTAAACTTTACAGTGATAGCGAAGACGAATATGTTTGGTATGAACCGCCATCTCTTAACGTTGATGGGACAAGGGATAATGGACAAAAGCGATTTACAGATTTTATTTATTTTAGCCAGAGCATTGGAATACTGAACTTAGAGGTTAAGGACTGGAAAAGGGAAAAAATAAAAAAAATAGATAATCTCCATTGGAGTATTGAAATTGATGGTGGTAAAATCGTTAAAAAAGAATCACCTATCGAACAATCACGAAAATGTGCCTATGGAATTAAATATAGATTGTTGGGCACAAACGATCTCAAACACCAAACTGGAGAGTTTGCAAATAAATTATTATTTCCATTCGCTTATGGAGTACTCTTTTCTAACTTAAGCAGAAAAGATTTAGAAGATTTAGGAATTCCAAAATTAATCGATATTAGACAAATTTTATGTAAAGATGATTTACAACTTGAAGTATCTGATAAACAACAAAGATTAGATTTCGAAAAAAAACTAAAAGATATGTTCACGACTTGGTTCGAATTTGAACCGTTGAATTATACACAAATTAAAACACTTAGAGCAGCAATTTGGCCAGAGTTAATCGTAACACCTGTTAGAACCTACACGAATCAACCACAAAATGATGACCTAAAATTATTGGATCTTGAACAAGAAAATTTTTCAAAAAGTTTAGGTGATGGTCATTATTTAATAAGAGGAGTTGCTGGCTCTGGTAAAACCTTGGTCTTAACTTATAGAGCACGCTATTTATCAGATTTACATCCAAATTGGAAAATATTATTTGTTTGCTATAACAAATCATTAAAAAACTATGTAAAAAAAATGATGAATAATCTAATGCAGAAAGATTATTCTAATAATATAACCGTTAGCCACTTTTACGAACTTGTAGGATTTAAGACTGGACAAAGTGTTCAAAAACTAAAAGATGAAGATAGTTCATCTTGGGATTTAAGAGTTGGATTAATGTTGAGATTAGCTGGTCAATCAAACCGAATAGTTGGTGGAAAGTATGATGCTATTTTACTTGATGAGGCACAAGATTTTTCTACGGAATGGCTAAATGGTGTCAGATTTTTATTGAATGATAATGATAGTTTTACAATTGCGCTTGACCCCGCGCAAGACGTTTATAGAAGAAGACGTGTTTGGCGTGATGCCGGAATTGATGTTTTGGGAAGAAGATCAAGAAAGCTAAAACAAAGTTATCGTAATACAAGTGAAATTTTAAGACTTGCAATAAAATTCAAAGGATTTGATAGCTACATTGAAACTGAAGATGAAGATAATCCAGATAATATTATTGTCCCGGATGAAATTGAACATCACGGTGAAAAAGCAGCAATAATAAAATTCAATAATTATTCTGAGGTTTTATTAAATCTTAGCGAAGATATAAAAGAATTAGTGGAAACTAAAAACTATAGTTATAAGGATATTTGTATTATTATTTGCTCAAATAATATTGTCGGATTTGACCCAAATTCAACATTGCCAAATATTCCCACACGTTCATTAATTCTAAGTAATCAAAGAGATGATTTTGATATTGATGAGGATACTGTAAAAGTTATTACTGTAGAAAGTTCTAAAGGTTTAGAATGGAAGGTTGTTTATATACTGGGAATTGACGGAATGCCTCGTGATAATAGAGACTCATTAGCTGAAAACAATTTGGTTTACATTGGTATCACTCGTACACAAGAACGGTTAAATATTTATTATTGTAATGAAACTGAAATGCTCCATCAATTAATTGAGATAAATAATAATTTGTAAACACATAACAAGCCAATCAACCCGACCGCCTTTTCGCATTCGGGTTTTCTAAAATTTTTGACTTGGTTTTTCCGTTTTAAGTTTGTTGTTCAAAGTAGTTCTTTTAATTAACATTGTTGCAAACTGCACTTGCAAAGAAAGATAAGTGCAGTTTGCTTAATCTTTGGCTTTGTCTTTTTAATCTGCATTGCTATTCTGGGCGGCGGGTTATCGGCAACGCCGTTATATTG
>CAZEDR010000344.1:0-3382 GCA_964510975.1 uncultured Melioribacter sp.
GGAATTGTAGAAGCCTAAATTTTCTGTCATATTGCAATAAGATGGTTTAATTATGAATGGACGTTTCAAAAAATCCAAATCGCCCGGCTTTATATGGGGACGAAAATCATGATCAAAAGCTGGAAGAATGAAGGTCTTTGGTAAACGAAATCTCTTTTGCTGCAGCCGTTTATGCATCATTGCTTTATCGATTGATTCGTTTACTTTTTGATATGGATTAATTATGTAGCTTTTTCTTCGCTGAAGCATTTGAGCAATAGGCATAAACGCCGGTTCTTCGTCAGATGCGCGATCGAGATAAGCCGAAAATGAAAGTTTGCGGTTTTCGAGCAGATAAATAACTTCTTCGTAATTAGTAGCTTTAATCAAGAATGTTGTAAAACCGGCTGATTGAAATATGTATTCAATCAGATCAACAAATTCTTCATCATACTCCCATGTGTATGCTATTGCTAAATCGAAATGCTGCATTATGCCAATAATTTTACACAAAGATATATAATTGATTTGGACGCATCAATTCTTACCCTTGTGATTAAAAGTGTTTAGACCTATTTTTTGCCTCAAATAAAAGAGAAAAATGAAGTACGCAGCATTAATACTATCGATCCTCGTAATACTTTTCGGCTGTACGGCAGAAAAGAAATTGGTGAATAATAATTCCCAAAATTTATCCAAGCAAGATTTAAAGCGAACCGCACAAGCTTTGTTTATTGATGGTTCCATTGCTGAAACAAAAGGATTAATCAACGAAGCAATTTCTCGTTATACGGATGCCTATACAATCGATCCTCAGCCGGGAATCTCTTATACATTGGCTAAGAATTATTTTAGAATTAATAAACTTACATCTGCACTCACTTACGCAAAATTAGCTGTACTTGGCGACCACAGAAATACGGATTATTTGCTAATGCTCGGCTCAATTTACGATGCGTCTCACTTCAATGATTCTTCTGAAGTTGTTTACAGAGCAGTACTCGCACTGGATTCGACCAACGTAACTGCCTATTACAGTTTAGCGCAGCTGTCGGAAGCTAAGCGTCCTTCTGAAGCTTTGGCTTTATACAGAAAGGTGATTGATATTGTTGGACCGGAATGGACTGTTCTAATTAAGATAGCTGATATAAACGAAAGACAAGGAAATATTGAAGCTACAATTTCGACTGTTGAAGAACTTCTTCAGCTTAATCCATCGGAACTGAATTTACAAAAAGTATTAATTGATGCCTACATAAAAACGAAAAATTTTGATAAAGCACTAAGCCTTTTAGATCAAGCGTTGGCAAGCTTTCCGGATGATCTGAACCTTGTTGAGTTTAAGGGTATTGCTCTCGTTCAAAAAGGAAAGATGACTGATGCGCTGACGGAATACATGAAGCTGGTGAATAACAAATCGATTCCATTTGAAAATAAAATTCGTGTTGGATTGTCTTTCTTAGCTTCAGCAGAAAAAGACTCATCCAATTTGGTACTCGCAAAAAAGATTTTTGAGCAGATCAATAAAGATTCTACCGATTGGCAAGTAAAAGCTTATCTCGGTGAAATCGCAATGCGTCAGCATGAAGATTCCACAGCAATTAAATATTTTGAGCAAGCTGTTAAAATTGCTGAATGGAATTCCGACGTTTGGACTCGCTTAGGCGGCTTATTATTTGATTCACGAAATTACAAAGACGCAATTCGTTTCATGGATGAAGCAGTGCAAAAATTTCCAAATGACTTTGCTATCAATTTGATTTATGGATTGTCACTTTCCCAAAACAATGATCATGAAAAAGCTAGAGAATTTTTGCAGCGCGCACTTAATGTAAATCCAAGAGATGTAACAGCATTGGGCGCACTTGGCTATACGTTAAATCAGCTTAAAAAAGATGATGAAGCGTTATTGGTTTTGGATAAAGCTTTGCAGTACGATCCAGACAATTTGCAAGTATTGAGTGTAACAGCATTGATTCACGAGACAAATAAAAACTATGCTGTTTCAGATTCTCTTTATATGAAGGCGCTCAAAGTTGATTCGACAAACATTCTTATTTTGAATAACCTCGCTTATTCATGGGCAGATAGAGGAATCAAATTGGAAGAAGCGTTAAAGATGGCACAGCAAGCAATTGAGAAGGAACCGACAAATTCTTCCTACCTTGATACAATTGGTTGGATCTATTACAAATTAGGCGATTACAAGAAGGCAAAAGATAAAATTGAAGCAGCGTTGAAACTCGAAAAGGGAAATGCAACCTTAATAGATCACCTTGGCGATGTTTTATTTAAACTTGGTGAAAAGAAAAAAGCTTTGAGTAATTGGGAAAAAGCTTTTGAGATTGATAGCACTAAAACTGAAATAAAAATTAAAATTGATAAAGGAGAATTGTGAGAAAAGTATTGCTCATATTATCCGTAATGACTATTGCTTATTTAACCGGATGTACAGCTACCAAACCATTGGAAGAAGAACAGTCAATCTCTGCGGAAAGGATTGTTAAACGGCTGGAAGCCAACAGAAGAAAAATAAAATCGTTTGTTGGAACCGGAACCATCTTTATAATAACAAAAGAGCTAAACACGAGAAGCAGCTTTCAAGTTGAAATTAAGAAACCAGACTCTCTAAAAGTTTCCTTCTTTGGTCCGTTCGGGATTGATTTAGCTTACTCTTTAATATCGCAAAAAGATTTTCAGTTTTACGATGTAATTAACAACAAATATTACAAAGGGAAAATTCGCCCGGGAATAATCAAAGACTTGATGAAAATAAATATTCCTTATGACGAGCTAATAGACGCCGTAACCGGTTCGGTTAATTTAACTAGCAAGCTTCGTTTAGAACCGCAAGTAACACAAAAGGAAGAAGGTACTTACGAATTAGTTTATCCCGATTCAGCCAGCAACATTCTCAATACAATTACAATAGATATTGAAACTATGCGTATTACCCGTTTTGTGATTTCCGATCTTAAGGGAAAAATTTCTTATCAAGCAGATTATGAGGGATTTAGAAAAGTAGAGGATGTTTATCTTCCATTTAACATCAGCGTAAATGATAAAGCTAACGATCAGAAATTGAAAATAGAGTATAGAAACGTTGAATTGAATAAATTAACCAATAAATTAAAATTAGATATTCCGGATGATGCTAAAGTCACCGATTTATAAATATCTGATCTTATTCCTCTTTTTAATTTCTTCCGGATTATTCTGTCAGATAAAAGACAGCATAAAACAGAAGAACCAGCAGCTGCAATCTATAAAGGATGATATTTCGAATCTGGAGCGCGAGTTAAAATCTAAATCGCGAAAGGAAAGAGAATCGCTGCAATCTCTTGAAACCATTAATAAACAAAACTTGCTGTTAAATAAGCTTATTAACAATTTACTTGTTGAA
>CAZEDR010000345.1:0-3337 GCA_964510975.1 uncultured Melioribacter sp.
CCTTTTCTAACCAACTGGTTAATCGTTGGCACGCACTAACCTCCAATTTTACATAATTATAAAATTTCAGACTTCGAATTTATCGAATATCTACTATCTTGTCAAGAAATTCGTATAAAATATTTACTTTTTATACAGATTCTTTCGCTATTTCTGCTGCTTCTTCAACCGGTGCGGCTATTTCAACCTCATCAGCTGTTAAAATAATATTTTTATATTTCTTCAATCCTGTACCAGCTGGAATTAAATGCCCCATTACAACATTTTCTTTTAAACCATTAAGGTTATCAACACGAGCTTCTGTAGCCGCATTAGTTAATACTTTAGTAGTTTCTTGGAACGATGCTGCAGAGATAAAGCTTTCTGTAGATAGAGCAGCATGTGTAATTCCAAGTAATATATTATCAAATGTAGCTGGTTCGGCATCAACTGCTTTGATCGGTTTCTTAGTTTTTCTAGCTAAATCCGCATTTACTTCACGGAATTTGACTTTTGTAATGGTTAGACCAGCTTTGTACTTCGATTGTCCGGGATCTTCAATTAATACCATATTCTTAACACGTTCATTCTCATCGTTTAATTTAATACGGTCTACTAAATCTTCTTCGATAAAGTTTGTTTGACCAGCATTGATTATTCGAAGTTTTTGCAACATTTGTCTAACAACAACTTCAATGTGTTTATCATTAATCTTAACACCTTGTAATCTATATACATCTTGAATTTCATTTACAAGATATTCTTGAACAGCATTTGTGCCGTTAATTTTCAAAATGTCATGTGGATCAACCGGTCCATCAGTAATTTTTTCACCAGCCGGAATTTCATCACCTTCTTGAACAAGAATATGTTTACCATAAGGTACAGGATAAACTTTTTGTAAAGTACCATCTAAAGATTCAATAATTATTTCACGAGAACCTTTTTTACGAGCTCCAAATTTCACGCGACCTTCAATTTCGGAAACAACTGCTGGATCGTGAGGACTTCTAGCTTCAAATAATTCCGTTACTCTTGGGAGACCACCGGTAATGTCTCGTGTTTTAGATGCTTGTTTTGAAATTTTAGCAAGAATAGTACCTTGTTGTATATTTTCACCTTCTTCTACAGACAAATAAGCTCTAGTAGGAATGTTGAATACCTTTTCATGTCCATTAGGGCTTTTAATCATGATACTCGGTGTAAGATTTTTATCTTTTGATTCAATTACTACTTTTTGAACGTGACCAGTTTGTTCATCTGCAACTTGTTGTAATGTTATGTTATCAATCAAATCAACAAAAGTAACAGTTCCACCAAAATCAGCCACAATTACAGCATTATAAGGATCGTGATTATAAAGAGGTTGACCTTTTTTAACAAATTGTTCATCGCTTACAACAAGTTCTGCACCGTAAGGAATATCAAATTTCTTAATTTGACGATTGTCTTCATCAAAAATGCCCAATGAACCTCTACGACCAATAACTACCTTTACTTTACCTATAAAATCTGTTTTTTCTACTAAATTTATTTTATCAAATCTGACTATACCAGCGACGTTAGTTTCGACTTGAGATTGAGAAGCAATACGAGAAGATGTACCACCTAAGTGGAATGTACGAAGTGTAAGCTGAGTGCCAGGTTCACCAATGGATTGTGCAGCAATTATTCCAACCGCCTCGCCCATTTCAACTAACGCACCGGTAGTTAGGTTACGTCCATAACATTTTGCACAAACACCACGCTTAGATTCGCATGTAAGTACTGTACGAATAAACACTTGATCGATATTGGCTTCGTCAATTTTTTCGGCTATTTCTTCTGAAATTAATTCACCAGCTTCTACTAAAGTTTCATCCGTTTTTGGCTCATAAACATCTTCTTGGGCAACACGACCTATAATTCTTTCAGCAAGTGGTTCTCTTTCTTGTTCGGCATCTTTAAGAGCTGTAACATAAATACCGCGTATAGTTCCACAATCTGTTTCAGAAATAATTACATCTTGAGCAACATCGCATAATCTTCTAGTTAAGTAACCAGCATCAGCAGTTTTCAAAGCAGTATCAGCAAGACCTTTACGAGCGCCGTGAGTAGAAATAAAATATTCAAGTACGGAAAGACCTTCTTTAAAGTTAGCAACAATTGGGTTTTCAATAATTTCGCCAGCTTGACCGCTTAATGATTTTTGCGGTTTCATCATAAGACCACGCATACCAGCAAGCTGTTTTACTTGATCTTGAGAGCCACGCGCACCAGAGTCAACCATCATATGGAGTGAGTTGAAACCGCCTTGATCAACTTTAATTTTGTCCATCAAGTGTTTTGCAACATTGTTTGTTGTGTGTGTCCAAACGTCAATTATTTTATTGTAACGCTCGGCATCTGTAATAAGACCTTGTTCGTGTTCGTTTAAAATTCCGTTAACTTTTCTATTCGAGTCATCAATTAACTTATCTTTTTCTTCAGGAATAATCATATCAACGAAACTGATTGAAATGCCTGCAGCAGTTGCATAACGGAAACCAAGATCTTTCAAGTCATCTAAAAATTTGGCAGTAATTACGTTGCCAAGCTTAATGAACATTCTGTAAATAAAACCTGAGAAACTTTTCTTCATTAATAATTCATTAATAAAACCAAGTTCTTTTGGAACAATCTGATTAAAAATTACTCGACCAACGGTTGTTTCTATTATTTGTCCGTTAATTTTTACTTTTACTTTTGAGTGTAATTCAACTACTTTGTTATCATAAGCAATTAAAACTTCATTAATATCACCAAACAATTTACCTTCACCTTTTGATCCAGCACGTACTTTCGTCAAATAATACAAACCTAGAACCATGTCTTGAGTTGGCAACACAATTGGCAATCCGTTCTGAGGAGAAAGAATGTTATGCGAAGACAACATTAGAATAGAAGCCTCAAGTTGAGCTTCGTATGAAAGTGGAACGTGAACAGCCATTTGATCGCCGTCGAAATCCGCGTTAAATGCAGTACAAACAAGCGGATGTAATTGTATAGCTTTACCATCAACCAATAATGGCTGGAATGCTTGAATTCCCAAACGGTGCAAAGTTGGAGCACGGTTTAACATTATCGGATGTCCATCAATCAATTTTTCTAGTATTTCCCAAATCAAAGCATCTTTTCTATCAACAGCCTTACGTGCACTCTTTACAGTTTTGAAATGTCCGCGCTCAATTAATTTTCTGATGACAAATGGTTTGAACAATTCAACAGCCATGTCTTTTGGAAGTCCGCATTGGTGTAATTTTAATTCTGGACCAACCACAATTACTGAACGACCAGAATAATCAACACGTTTGCCAAGTAAGTTTTGACGGAAACGACC
>CAZEDR010000346.1:0-3331 GCA_964510975.1 uncultured Melioribacter sp.
ATTTCGCTGGTCGCCCCGAATTAAAAGAGATGATGGATTGCTGCGTTTAGTCCCCGGTTTGGGAACAAGAGCTGTTGATAGATTGAGTGATGATTACCCGGTTTTAATTTCCCCCGGTCAACCGAACTTGCGAATCAATGTATCTCCGGAAGAAATGCGCCGTTATTCACCAAAGCGAATTGATGTAATAAATTTGGAGACCAATGATTTTGAATCGATAGAAATTTCTATGCTGCTGGAAAACTATGGCTCGCAGTATCCCGACTTTATGAATGTGTTTTCTGTTCTCGATGGAAATATGATGCGTCAGCCTGGAGTATTAGACATTGATGATCCAAGTAAAGAATTTGTTGCTACATTTGATGGATTAGTTAGTAAAACAAATTTTCTAAAGAAAATCAGCTCGATAACAAAAACTGTTCAAGAGAAAATTAAACAGCCGGTTGATATTGAATTTGCACATGACGGAAAAGATCTTTATTTGCTGCAATGCCGACCTCAAAGTTACAGCGGCGAATCTAGCCCCGATAATATTCCAAAAGATATTCCGGCTGATAGAATTGTATTCACTGCAAAAAAATATGTTTCTAACGGCAAAGTTCCGGATGTAACTCATATCGTTTATGTTGATCCTACTAAGTATTCCGAGATTGAAGATAGAGAAACAATGCTTATGGTTGGAAGAGCTGTAGGTAAATTGAACAAGGCGCTTCCAAAGAGAAAATTTATTTTGATGGGACCGGGAAGATGGGGAAGCAGAGGAGATATTAAACTTGGTGTTAATGTCACATACTCCGATATCAATAATACTTCGATGCTTATAGAGATTGCAAAGAAGAAAGGTAATTACGTTCCCGATCTTTCCTTTGGTACTCACTTCTTCCAAGATTTGGTGGAAGCGAACATTCGTTATCTTCCGCTTTATCCGGATAACAACGGAAATATTTTTAATGAAAAGTTTTTGCTGGAATCTGAAAATGTTTTAGCAGAGGTACTGCCGGACTTTAGCGATCTGCAATCAATTATACATGTAATAGATGTTGTGAAATCTACCGGCGGTTCTGTACTTAAAGTATTGATTAATGCAGATATCGAAAGCGCAGTCGGAATGTTTGCTCCTTCTTCCGGTGAATTTATTGTAGAAAAAGAAGTGAAAGAACAGCATTATGATTATCATCCTAATGATCACTGGCGCTGGAGAATGAAGATGGCGGAAAGAATCGCATCTGAAGTAGATCCCGAACGATTTGGTGTAAAGGGCATTTACATTTTCGGCAGTACAAAGAATGCAACAGCAAGTCCCGATTCAGATATAGATTTGATTGTTCATATTGAAAAAGACAAGTGCGATGTTGAGCAATTGCGTTTATGGTTTGAAGGATGGAGCTTAGCTTTAAGCGAAATCAATTTTCTCCGTACCGGTCATAAGACTAAAGGCATTCTCGATGTTCAATTCGTATCGGATATGGAAATAGCCGGCAAGTCCGGTTTTGGAAAAAAGATTAATGCGGCTACTGACGCGGCTAAATCGTTAAGTATGAAAAGTCGTGCCTAAAAAAACTGTATGGACTTGCATTTAAAAAATAGTTTGCTACATTTGCAATAGAAATTTGAGAGAAAAATGTTAATTAGAATCAACGCGCATCATACACATCATCATAATCCTCACAGAGGCGCCGGTATTCTTTAAAATAAATTGAAGATAGATTAATTTAACCCCGGCGCGTTCCGGGGTTTTTCGTTTTAAAGGAGAATGAAATGTTAAATGGTAACTTAAGATTGGCGGTGCAGAAGAAAGGAAGATTGACGGACAAGTCTCTTCAGCTTTTGAAAAACAGCGGATTGGATATTGAAGAATATTCAGAACGATTGGTAATTTCTGCGCGTAATTACGAACTGGATTTACTTTTTCTTCGGGATGATGACATTCCGGAGTATGTACAAGATGGCGTTGCTGATATTGGAATTGTTGGCGAAGACATAATTTTTGAAAAGCGCGCTGATGTTAAAATTATTCGCAAGCTTGGCTATGGTAAATGCCGCCTTGCACTTGCCTTACCGGAAACTAAGCAGCTAAATAATCTTGAAGAGCTTAACGGGCAGAGGATTGCTACTTCGTTCCCGCACATACTTCAGAATTTTTTAGATAAGAATAATCTGAAAGCTAAAATTGTGGAGATCAGCGGCTCGGTAGAAATTGCGCCATCACTTGGAGTTGCTGATTATATCTGCGATTTGGTTTCAACAGGAAACACACTCAAACTGAACAAGCTGAAGAAATCGTTCGATGTGTTTGAATCGCAAGCAGCGCTGATTGCCGGCAATAATTTGGAAAATGATGAGAACAAAAATGCTATCCTTCAAAATTTTCTTTTCAGAATTGATTCTGCGCTAAAAGCAAAAACTTCTAAGTATCTTATGATGAACGCACCAATTAGCTCTCTTGATACGATTAAATCAATTCTCCCTTCGCTTAAAAGTCCAACTGTTGTTCCACTTGCGGATTCTACAATGGTTGCTGTTCATGCGGTTATTCCAGCCGATGAATTCTGGAATATTTTTAATGACTTAAAAGAAGCCGGCGCTTCCGGTATTTTATTATTACCAATCGAGAATATGATTTTATGAAAACCTATGTAGCTAAGAGTTTGTCTGATAAGAAACTTGCCCGGCTTTTCACCCGTCCAGCCGGAGAGGATGAGAAGATCGCTGAAATAGTAAAAGTAATTTTGCGCGATATTAAAGCGAATGGTGATAAATCGGTTGTGGCTTACGCTCAAAAGTTTGATGGCGTTAAAAAGAAAAATCTTCTTATTGCGAAAGCAGAAATTGCAGAAGTTGCTAAACAAATTGAACCGGAGTTAAGGAAAGCGATTGACATAGCAGTGCGCAATATTAAATCGTTTCACTCCAAGCAAAAGCCAAAAAATTATTCCGTTGAGACAATGCCCGGCGTAAAGTGCGAGAGAAAGTTTTTACCGATTGAAAATGTTGGATTGTACATTCCCGGAGGAAGCGCAGTCTTGTTCTCAACAATGTTAATGCTTGGAATTCCGGCTAAGCTTGCAGGTAGCAGAAGAATTGTTGTTTGCAGTCCAATAAGAGAAAAACTTGAACCAGCACTTGCTTATGCGGCGCTGTTGGTTGGTGTTGATGAGTTTTACAATATCGGTGGAGCGCAGGCAATTGGAATGATGGCTTACGGAACTGAGTCTGTTCAGAAAGTTGATAAAATATTTGGACCGGGCAATCAATTTGTAACTGCCGCAAAAACATTCGTTAGCAATGATTCAAAAGGATGTTTGATTGATATGCCCGCCGGACCTAGTGA
>CAZEDR010000347.1:0-3326 GCA_964510975.1 uncultured Melioribacter sp.
TGCGCTCTCTATGGCTTGTAAACATTTTGGAATGGAATGCGAAGTGTTTATGGTGAAAGTCAGCTACAATCAAAAACCATATCGCAGAACTTTTATGAAGTTGTTTGGCGCTACTGTTCATGCGAGCCCAACTAATCTTACTAATGCTGGGAGAAATGTTTTGGAAAAAGATACTGATTCACCTGGCTCGCTTGGAATTGCAATAAGTGAAGCTATTGAAGTTGCGGTTCAGCGTGATGATACAAATTATAGTTTAGGCAGCGTGCTAAATCATGTAATGCTTCATCAAACAATTATTGGTGAAGAAGCTAGAAAACAAATGGAAATGGTTGATGAGTATCCGGACATTGTAATTGGCTGCGCGGGCGGCGGAAGCAATTTTGCCGGACTTTCATTCCCGTTCTTGCGCGATAAACTTACGGGAACCCATAAGAATATGGAAGTGATCGCAGTTGAACCGGCTTCGTGTCCTTCGCTTACACAAGGTAAGTTTGAATATGACTTTGGTGACGAAGCCGGAATGACTCCGTTACTAAAAATGTACACGCTCGGTCATCAATTTATTCCTCCAAAGATTCATGCTGGCGGATTGCGCTATCATGGAATGGCACCGACGATTTCTCATCTTTATCATAATGGCTTTATAACTGCGAAGGCTTATGAACAATTAGAAATTTTTCAAGCTGCTCAGTTGTTTGCTCAAACTGAAGGAATAGTTCCGGCTCCGGAAAGCGCTCATGCAATAAAAGAAGCGATTGAGCAAGCGCTCAAATGCAAAGAAAGCGGAGAAGCAAAAACAATTCTGTTCAACTTATCCGGTCATGGATTCTTGGATCTTGGCTCATACGAATCGTATTTAGAGAACCAATTGTAAAAGTATTTCACAAAGTAAAGTATAGTAAGGTTTTCTCCTTGTGCTTTTTGTTTCACTCCTAAAACCACAAAGAGCACAAGGAGATTATGAAACAGTTGAGCATACTTTTTACAATAACTAAAGAAAATTCTCCTTCTCAACTCCCTCAAAACCGAGGTAGGAAATACAAGGAAAGAAAAATATTGACATGATAATGGTTCTAATGAACAATAAAATTCAACCAATTGGTGAAATTGTTTTATACCGTCCCTAAAGGGACTTAGCAAATATTGTATGTTCATTATTCTATAGATATGTCGCTCCTGCCTGAGCTAAAAATCCCATAGGGATAAAATATCTATAAGTAAAGAAGGTCAAATAAATCAAAGTCCCTTTAGGGACGAAACAGAGAACATCTATGCTCATTGCCATATCGGTCTTGAGAAATTCGAAATTCTCAATTCTCAATTCGTAACGTTTGCTAAACCAATACACCTTAGCTAATTTTTGAGCGGATAATTTTTCCAAAGGAGTGTAAGAATGGAATTGATTCAGATTAGAAATTTTTTAAGAAAGATTGAGCTGTTTCAAGATTTGAATGATCATGATTGTGAATTGCTTGCTCAGAATTTTGAAGTTCAGACTTATGTTCAAAACTCTCTATTGTTTGTTGAAAACAACGTACGTAAGTACTTGTATATAATAACGGATGGTGAAGTAGAGCTTTTCAAAAAGACTCCTTTTGGTGATGAGAAACGATTAACAATTTTTTCTAAGTTTGATTTTCTTGGCGAAGGAGCGTTCATTGATGATTCACCGCATACAACTTCAGCTAGAGCTACGTTGAACACAACAGCACTGCTTCTTTCTAAAGAAAAATTTTATGAGATCGCAAAAACGGAATCAACACTTCCAGTAAAAATATTTTCCCGAATGGCGCGGGTAATTTTTAGAAGGATGCAATTCACCAATACTCGCGTAATAAATTTAGCGGCGCAATATCAAAGCGGCAGAACAAGAACCGAGCACGATTTACTTGGGGATCGTGATGTTCCAAACGAAGTTTATTACGGCGTTCAAACTTTGCGCGGATTAGAGAATTTCAATATTAGTGGTGTTGCTCTATCGTTCTACCCGATTCTTATCGAAGCATTAGCTATGGTTAAAATGGCTGCCGCTAAAGCTAATTATAATCTTGGTTTACTATCAAAACCAATTCTTGAAGCAATTGTTCAAGCTTGTCATGAAATCATCAGCGGAAAATATCACGGGCATTTTGTGATTGATATGATTCAAGGTGGCGCCGGTACATCAACCAATATGAACGCTAATGAAGTCATCGCGAACCGCGCGCTCGAAATTCTTGGCTACGAGAGAGGGGAATACAAATACTGCCATCCGAATAATCATGTTAACCTTTCTCAATCAACAAATGATGCGTATCCAACTTCGGTAAAAATCGCAATCATCAACAGCAACAAAAAACTTGTCGAAGTTCTTAAATCATTAATTGAATCGTTCCATAATAAGTCGAAAGAGTTTTCTCATGTAATTAAAATGGGAAGAACTCAGCTACAGGATGCAGTGCCGATGACACTAGGGCAAGGATTTGAAGCGTATGCGGTAACTCTTGAAGAAGAAATTCAGCGGCTCGAAGAAAACGCGAATTTGTTTCTTGAAGTAAACATGGGCGCAACTGCAATAGGAACCGGAATAAATGCCGAACCCGGTTATAGCGAAAAATGTATTGAACATCTTCGTGAAATAACTGAGCTTGATATAAAGATTGCTAAAAATTTAGTTGAAGCGACTCAAGATACCGGCGCGTTTGTAATTTATTCTTCGGCTGTAAAACGGTTGGCTGTGAAGCTTTCCAAAATTTGCAATGACCTTAGATTACTTTCTTCTGGACCGAGAACAGGACTTGGCGAAATTAATCTTCCGCCAATGCAGCCCGGTTCTTCTATTATGCCGGGAAAAGTTAATCCAGTAATTCCGGAAGTAGTGAATCAAATTGCGTTCAAAGTGATTGGAAACGATTTAACTGTAACACTAGCTGCCGAAGCCGGACAGCTTGAACTCAACGTAATGGAACCGGTGATTGTGCAAAGCATTTTCGAATCAATTGAAATGCTGAAGAATGGAATGAATACATTGAAGTATAGATGTATTGATGGAATTACAGCTAACGTTGAACACTGCTTGAATCAAGTTAAGAACAGTATCGGGATTGTAACGGCGCTGAATCCGGCACTTGGTTACGAAGCATCAACTCAACTAGCAAAGGAAGCGCTGGAAACTAATCGCGGCGTTTACGAATTGGTTCTGGAGAAAAATCTGCTTTCCAAAGAAGAATTGGATAAACTTCTTGCGCCCGAAAGTATGATTGGTCCGCAGAAGATGAGCTAAGATTTAATAATTCCTTTTGAGATAGCCCAAGTGGAATATTTTTTATCTTCTATTAAAACATGAA
>CAZEDR010000348.1:0-3319 GCA_964510975.1 uncultured Melioribacter sp.
CCCGGATTTGAAAGAAGCATTTCCCGCAATAAATATGATGCCTTTTCGCTCTTTGTAAAATCCAAAAGTTGATGCAGCGAATGTGCGCCGGTCAAATCCAGATCAATTTCAAGCGAAGAAACTTCTTCTTGAAATAATTTATGATGAGGTATTTCGTTCCAACTTAATTTTGCCCGCGCCAACTGAGATTTTTTTATTTCTATCCATTTACCATATTTCTCTATAAGCCGAATTATTTTGGACTGTTTCATTGAAACAATTCCAAAAAGAATAGCGCAAATAAAGAGAACAACAATAAAAACCAGCGTTGAAACAAGCGGGTATAAAGCAAATGCAATTATCAATGAGCCAAAAAATGCGGCTAATCTAAGTAGACCAATCTTATCGCTATTGTTTTTAGTTCTTTGGAGTAAAGTTGAAACAGATTGAATTGTTTTTTCGAGTTGATTAATGCGGTTACTGTGTTCGTTATGTATCATTAAGTGGGGAATATAAATTGAAAGGGTTTAGCGCTCATTAAAACACTAAACCCATAAAATTACCGGAATTATCTTCCTAAACTATCAAGATGTTCTTTTTTTGCTAACAAAGCATCTTTATCTTCAACGTGAGTCGGATCCGGAACGCAGCAATCAACCGGACAAACAGCAGCACATTGCGGTTCATCATGGAAGCCAACACATTCTGTACATTTATCCGGAACAATGAAGAAATAATCGGATGAAAAGAATCCGCTTGCACCGGCTGGTGAAGCTTCATCACCGCTAAAAGCTTTATCGCCTATTTTCCAATCTGCCCCGCCTTCATAAATTGCTGTGTTCGGGCATTCCGGTTCGCATGCACCACAATTAATACATTCATCAGTTATCTTTATTGCCATAAAGGCCTCCTTAGGTTATTTTGAAAATTTATTTTGTTACTTCAATCTTCGGAATTCGGTTCCAAAACTTCTTTGGATCAACATTTTTTGGATTATCTCCTAAATCTAGAATTATCGGTTCAAGTTGATTTAGAAGTAATGCCAAATTAATATTTTTATGAACGGGTATATAACTACTTAACTTTTTTTCGGCCTTCTTATATTGACTAACGCATCCTTTATAGTTTCCGGAAATCAAATGATAACTCCCAACAGAAACCTGAACCAAACCTTGATAGAATTTTCTCTCTTCACGTTCACATTCCATCCAGCATTCTTCAAAAAAGTCATGTGCGGTGAAAAAATCGCTATCGTTAAAGAGCGCTATTCCAACTATAATGTTATCCAATGCCTTTGAAATAATAATAAAACAAGGTTAATACTGCAAGGAAGATCGTTTAAGTAAGAAAAAAATATATGATTTGAATGATTCAACTATAGATTTCAGCTTTCCAGTCTGATTTGACTTAATATAGTGCGAAAACGAGCTAAATTACCAGCTTCCACTGGAGCCACCACCACCAAAAGAGCCACCACCGCCGGAAAAGCCTCCAAAACCACCACCGCCACTGCTTCCACCCCAGCTACTACCGCCTCTACTGCTGCCGCCCATAGAGCTTAATATCAATAATGGGAGAAGACCGCCTCCACCACCGCCACGTCCACGTCCCCCTTTTCCTCCAATTGCCGCAATTATTATGAAAATAATTACAATGAAGATAAATGGAATGCCGGTTCCTTTTCCTTTGCTTTTCAGTTCACCTTTGTATTCACCTTTTGTTGCAGCAATAATTGCATCGAGTCCAGCACTTACACCGGCATAATAATCACCGGCTTTCAAATAAGGACGAACTTCGTTGCGAAGAATTGAGCTGGCTAATGCATCGGGAAGAACGCCCTCGAGTCCATAACCAACTTCGATTCTCATTTTGCGATCTTCCTTAGCAAGGAAGAATAAAACTCCGTTGTTGTTTTTCTTAGAGCCTATCTGATTTTTAGCGGCAGTTTCATAGCAAAATGTTTCAAGTGGATAACCGTCAAGTGTGTTCAACATTAAGAACACTACTTGGTTGGAAGTCGAGTCATCGAAAGATTTTAATTTTGATTCAAGAGTGTAAAGTTCAGAGCTGTTTAAAGTACCGGTTTGGTCATTCGTGTAATTCTTCAATACCGGAATTGATACTTGTGAAAATGTTAAGCCGACAAAAAGCATCAGCAGAAGAAAGATTAATCCGGTTTTTTGTTCTACGTTCTTCACTCTACACTCTACGTTCGTAATTAGAATTGTACTTTTGGTGCTTGGTCTGCACCTTCAGCTGCTTTGAAATAAGCTTTTTCTCTAAAGCCGCCAAAGTTTGCAATTATTACACCCGGAAACTTTTTAATTGCTGTATTATAATCTTGCACAACTTGATTGAACTTCTGACGTTCAACAGTAATTCTGTTTTCGGTTCCTTCCAGCTGAGACTGGAGCTGCAAAAAGTTTTCGTTTGCTTTCAGCTGTGGGTAGTTTTCCGAAACTACCATCAATCTCTGTAACGCACCGCTTAAACCGTCTTGCGCTTTTTGGAAACGAGCGAATGCTTCCGGATCATCTAATTGAGTTGCATCAATTTTCATTTGGCCAACTTTAGCACGCGCTTCTGTAACCGCTGTGTAAGTTTCTTTTTCGAAATTAGCAACGCCTTTAACAGTAGCAACTAAGTTTGGAATAAGATCTGATCTTCTCTGATAAACGTTTTCAACTTGACTCCAAGCTCCTTTTACACCCTCATTTAGGCTAACAAAACCATTATACTTTCCGGTTACCCAAGAAAATAACATAATGAATATGATTACGATTGCGCCAACAACTCCAAGTGTAATTTTTAGACCTTTACTCATCGATCCTCCTTAAGGAAAAATAAAATTTATGTGGCTAAGTTAATTTCGTGATTAATTAGTTAGACTTCTCATTGGGGCCGGAATTTTACCGCCTCGTCCTACAAAACCTTTAGAGCTAATGGTTCTTACTTCCATGATAGGCGCTAAACCAAGCAGTCCGCCATAATCAACCATCTCGCCAACTTTTTTGCCGTAAGCCGGAATAATTCTAACAGCAGTAGTTTTATCGTTGATAATTCCAATCGCAGCTTCATCTGCAATAATACCGGCAATTGTAGATGCCGGAGTATCACCGGGAATCGCGATCATATCAAGACCAACAGAACAAACTGCTGTCATAGCTTCCAGCTTTTCTAAGGAAAGATGCCCGGCTTGCACCGCACGAATCATTCCCATGTCTTCACTAACCGGTATGAAAGCTCCGCTCATTCCACCAACGGAAGAGCTTGCCATCAGGCCTGCTTTCTTCACTGAATCATTCAACATTGCCAATGCGGCAGTTGTTCCGGGCGCGCC
>CAZEDR010000349.1:0-3288 GCA_964510975.1 uncultured Melioribacter sp.
ATGAAACTCGGATTTAAAAAGAACTGGGGCGTCAAATGAAAAATCAATCATATCTCGTTTTTGTTTTTCTTCTAATTGCATTAGTTACATTATCCGGACAAACAGCTGAGCAGATAAAAAGGTATAGAGAAGATAACTATGGCAATAAGTCGGAACGGAAAAGGGGAATACTTGACGGCAACAAAGTCAGAACAATATTCTCTAACGATGGTCAAATAGGCTGTTGGCCAGAATTTCCTTCTGGAGAATGGCCTAAAGGGAGTTCACATTCATATCTAAATGGCTCAACTTTATTGTTAGGGGCAGAATTTGTTTCTCCAGGAAATTTACAAACAGTTCATTCTGTTGTTGGATCATACGCTTATGATGTTGATGAAGATCCCATTACAGGGGAAAAATGGATTTTAGAGGCAATTCCCGGCTATTCTAATCCCAATTCTGCAATGCCTGCAATGAACATAAATTCTAGTTCTTGGCCTCTATCGTGGCCTAAAGCATTAAATGGTATTGACGATACATATAATGGTAAATGGTGGTGTGGGATCGATGCCAAATTCTATCCAACAATGTTACCCCCTGAGGGTACTATCGAATCTTTTTTTGTTATGGATGATTCGAAAGATTTTGAATTTGCAAGAGCACCTTATTCTTTTTTTCCAGTTAAAGAAGATTTGAAACGTGGTGGACTGGGCTTGAGAATTGAGACTAGAATTCTTCAACCAGTTCAGTCTAACATCGAAGATATGATCTTTAGCGTATTCGATATAACAAATATATCGGATTATACATATCAAAAATTTGTGATAGGGTTTTACATTGATCCCAAAGAAAATATAATGGCAGAAAGAAAGGATAGTGTTGGATATTTTTTAGGGGAAGATTTGGTTTATACTTTTAATATCGATTCAGTTGCTCAGTCAGCTTCTAACCAAAGCGGTTATTTTGGTGTTGCTGTTTTTCCCAACTACTATGATTCAAATCTTCGGAGATACGTTGGAGGACTTAGTAGTTTCAATGCTGAAATTAGATCCAACAATGAAAGCAATACTTTATTGTTAAAAAATGATGAGTATTTATGGAATAAGTTATCCCAAACTTCTTTTACAGGATTAAGTACACAATCAGACGTAGCCTATATTATGGGAAAAGAAATGGTTAATCTTCATTCTTCATCATACATCAAGACTGCAAATGCCTTTATCTGGGGAAACGACTATGATGAATTGTTACTTAGCAAAATGAATGCAAATGTTTTTTGGAAGAAATATATCCTTTACGGAGGTGGCACTACCTATTTGGGAATTACCAACCTCTCATCATTGATTACCAAGAAAGAGCTTTCCGGGGATGTGGAAATAGGGTATAAAGTGGACAACCCGCCGGTAGGTCTTGTGGTGATTCTATCCGTTTCTCCTCTTGGAGACATGTTTAACAGCACTCATTATTATAAATCAAGTCGGGATAGTGTAGGGCAGTTTATTGTAAATACAAAAGATTTTAAGGATGGTGTTTTTTATAAGTTTAAGCTGTCCTTTTTAGGGCTCAATTCATATGGAGAATATGTAATCCCGCATACTTTTGTTATAAATAACGAAGGTAATGTTTTGCCACAGTTGATGTTTCTTTCTCCAATTGATTCTACATACGAATACAAAGAAAATATAAGAGTTGAATGGGTTAGTGGTGATGCTGATTCCGATCCTTTTCAAACAGAGATCTATTATGGGAATAGTTTAACGAGTTGGAAGTTACTATATAAAATAGATAAAGTTGGTAAGCTGAATTTTAATTGGAATTCCTTGCCGATTGCAAACAGCGATTCTTATTATTTAAAAGCGGTTCTAAGAAGTTTCTCGGATTCAGTTGTTGTTTTTTCTTTGCCGTTTATAATAAATAATCCACATAAATATGTTAATGGAAGAGACTATAGTGATTTGTTTAATTCTTATGGCTCAGGAGATTTTTTTATTTCTTTAATTAATCCTTCCAATTTTAGTAAAGACGAATACTCTTTAAAATTTGTAAAACTTGGTGACTCTGTTTCGCTAGGATATTCTGTTAAGAATCTTTCTACAAATCAAGTAGTTATTCCACCTACATTTATGCAAAAAAATACGGAGAGTGAATTATTCGATGGTATTAGGTTAATTATAAATAACGATGATCAAGAAGAAATTATTCCTAGAAGTAATAAGTGGGTTTCGGGCAATTGTAACTACAATGTTGATGTAAGAATAAATCAATCTTCACCAGAAAAATATATCTATAGTCCGTTTGATTATAAAATTACCTTTTACAATAGTTTTGTTTATACAACTCCTATTCTAAAATTTCCACTCAATCTAAAAGTTGAAAATACTACAACGAATAAACCAGTTGTATGCGAATTGAATGATAATAACAGAAATGGAGTTTTAGATGATGGTGACGATCTTGTATTATTTGGCTATTATGATGTAGAATCTAACAAACATGTTTTTAAACTTTCATGGAAACTCACTTTTAGGCGAGACATTTTTGATATAATTCCACCTAAGGAAGGAGATGTTTTTGTTTTTGCAGCTAGGAAACCATTTAAAGTAGGTGACGAAATAATTTTCTCAACCTCCAATATTACTGGCGTCGAGAATAGAAAAGAAGAATTGCCAACTCAACTCAAATTAGAGCAAAACTATCCAAATCCTTTTAATCCTGTAACAAAAATAAAATATCTTGTTAACGTTCAATCCAAAGTTGAGATAAAGGTTTACAATATTCTAGGCAAAGAAATAAAGACTTTGGTCAACGAAGTAAAATCTCGGGGGTCGTATGAAGTTACGTTTGATGCAAGCCAATTTTCTAGCGGTGTTTACTTCTACAGAATTCAAACGCCATCATTTTCCGAAACAAAGAAAATGGTTTATCTTAAATAATAATCAACAAAGAAAGGAACTGCAATGTTGTTAGATTTAGAAGTCTCAAGCTCAATCGAAATAAATGCTTCAAAAGAGAAAGTCTGGAAAGGGTTAACCGACCCCGATATTATAAAAGATTATCTCTACGGAACGAATACTGTTACCGACTGGAAAGTAGGGAGCGAAATTGTTTTTCAAGGTGAGTGGGAGGGAAAACAATACCGCGACCACGGCGTTATTCTTGAAATCATTCCGAATGAATTAATTAGCTATAGCTACTGGAGCGGCTTTTCCGGAACTGAAGATAAACAGGAAAACTATTCTACGGTTACTTACAAGATAGAACCTATTAGTGATGATAAAACTAAATTCACTTGGATACAGAAAGGTTTTG
>CAZEDR010000350.1:0-3275 GCA_964510975.1 uncultured Melioribacter sp.
TGTCGGCGTGTTCGATGTTTCTCACATGGGCGAAGTTTTTGTTCGCGGAGAAAAAGCTTTGGATTTTGTTAATCATATAACTGTTAATGATGCGTCTATTTTAACTGACGGACGTGTTCAATATTCAGCTATGTGCTACGAAGATGGGGGCATTGTTGACGATTTACTCGTTTACAGAATCAGCGAAAAAGAATTTATGCTAGTAGTAAACGCATCCAATCTCGATAAAGATTTTGCATGGATGAACAAGAATAATTCTTTTGG
This sequence comes from uncultured Melioribacter sp., assembly GCA_964510975.1. Taxonomy (GTDB): domain Bacteria; phylum Bacteroidota; class Ignavibacteria; order Ignavibacteriales; family Melioribacteraceae; genus Stygiobacter. The sequence continues at coordinate 265 of CAZEDR010000350.1, forward strand.
TGTTGAATTAGTCAACGAAAGTGATGAATTTTCATTGCTGGCAGTTCAAGGTCCAAATTCGAAAGCGACGCTTCAAAAGATTTGCAACAAACCTTTGGATTTGGAATACTATCATTTCTTCTATGCATCCGTTGCCGGAGTTGAAATGATTCTTTCTAGAACCGGTTACACCGGAGAACTTGGCTATGAATTGTATTTCAAAGGCGATGAAGCTGTTGCAGAAAAAGTTTGGAATGCTATTTTTGAAGCCGGTAATGATTTAGGTATTCAGCCGGTGGGTTTAGGCGCTAGAGATTCGTTGCGTTTGGAAATGGGCTTCTGCTTATACGGAAACGATATTGATCAAACTACAAATCCGATTGAAGCGGGACTTGGATGGATAACTAAACTTAAGAAACCATCTTTCATTGGTAAAAATGTTTTAGTTACTACTAAAGAGATGGGACCGAAAAGAAAGTTAGTTGCTATGTTTTCAGAAGAGAGAACTTTCCCTCGCCACGGATACGATTTGACAGTTAATGGAAATAAAGTTGGTCATATTACAAGCGGTACTGTTAGTCCAATTTTAGATAAAGCTATTGCACTTGGTTATGTAGACTCTGAATTTGCCAAAGAAGGAAATAAAATCAACTTTTTCATCAGAGGAAAAGAAGTTGAAGCACAAATAACTAAACTACCATTTGTTAAGAAATAGAAATGAAAATAAACGTCCATTATTCCAATCAACATTTAGATGAACTTTACTTTACCGGGAAAACGACCGTAGCTATTGATGTTCTTCGTGCATCGACTGTTATAGTTACTGCCTTAGCCAACGGTGCAAAAGAAGTAATCCCGGTTAACACAGTAGATTTTGCAATGAAAGTTTCCGGTAATGCTTTTAGCGGTCAAACACTTTTATGCGGTGAAAGAAATACTAAAAAAATTGAAGGATTTGTTCTTGGCAATTCTCCGCTTGAATTCACGCAAGAAATTGTTAATGGCAAATCGATTATACATTATACTACGAACGGATCGAAAGCAATTGTAAAAGCAAAATTTTCTGAAAATCTGTTCGTTGCTTGTTTTCAAAACTTACCGGCTGTTGCAAGACACTTAGTACAGCTAAATAAAGATGTGGAAATTCTCTGCGCCGGTTCAAACGGTAATTTCAATTTGGAAGATACTGTCTGTGCCGGTAAACTCGTTTCCGAAATCCTTTTGCTTAACGCTGAAGTGGAAATAGGCGACGGCGGTAAAGCAAGCATGATTCTGAATAAAACATTAGCTAAAAATATTTTGAAGATGCTTAAAGAAACTGAACATGGAAAGTTATTAATTGAAAATGGTTTTGGACCCGATCTGAAAGTCTGCTCTCTTTACGGTACTACTGATGTTGTTCCTTACTTCATATCCGGATCACTTAAGAAACTTGATGTACCGGGAATTCAACCTGAAACTATAACTCCTTAAGATGGCAAAAAAAGTAAAACCAAAAGAACCGACTCCGGCTATAGGAGAAAATTTTTTTGTAGTCTCTCCCGAGAAGAAGACAAAGATTCTCGGGATTTTCTTAATTGTTTTTGCCTTGTTGATTTTTCTCAGCATACTCTCTTATTCCCGTTACGATGAATCGTACTTCTCTTATAAATTCACAGATCAATTCGGAGTGTTAAGCGATAACCCCGATCTAAAAGAGAACGCTGCTACAACGCATAATTGGTTAGGCATTTTCGGCTCATACGTTTCCCACTTTTTTATTCGTTCTACTTTCGGCTACTTCTCTCTTATTTTCCCGGTGATAATGTTTATTTGGGGTTACACAATCCTAAAGAAGGAAAAAGCATTTCGTCTTCCTCTTTACATTTCTAATTTTTTAATCATCATTACGGTTTTAGTAACAACATTTTTTGGAATGCTCCAATCAACTCCGGAAATAGCTTTATTCTCGGATGTGTATGAACTATCCGGCAAGATTGGATTGTTCCTCGGTACGTTGATTGGGAGATTACTCGGCGGCTTAGGAAGCATTATTGTTTTATCAACAGCAATACTAATAACGCTGATTGTTGCGTTCGATTTTCAATTCGGCTCCATTCTAGATTTCCTGAAAAAACTATTGAAGGACGAAGAGGATGACACTGAAGAGAATGCAGAGAAAGTAATTCCTAAAACTGAAGAGAACTTAGACAAAATTAAAAATCTCCGCGAAGATGGAAAGCTAAAACGTTTGTTCAAAAATAAAATTGATGAAGAGGTAAAAGCTGAACAAATAACGCCTATTGAGCCGGAAACAAAAATTACTATTGTGAAAAAAGATCAACCGGAAAAAGTTTTAGATGCTGATCTAAATAAGCCTTCTGAATCTTTAAAGAAAAAATCGGAACAAAAGAAATCTCAAGTTGAAGATGATGGCTCTGATCCGATAATTGACAAAGTTGCCGAAGCTTCACTTCCTAATCAGTGGGAAGAAAAAATTGAATACGTTTATCCTACTCTTGATTTACTTTCTCAGCCGGAAGGAGAAGAGGTTGTTGTTGCCGAAAGTGAATTAAAACGTAATGCTGAATTGTTAAAAGAAAAATTAGCTTTGTTCGATATTTTGATTGAAGATATTACTGTTACTCCGGGTCCCGTTGTAACCTTGTACGAAATTGTTCCGGCACCCGGCGTAAAGATTAGCAGAATTGTTTCTCTTGAGCATGATATTGCGCTCGCACTTGCAGCACGCGGAATAAGAATTATAGCTCCAATACCGGGTAAGAGTGCGATTGGTGTAGAAATACCAAACGCAAAGGCTATTATTGTTAGAGCGCGCTCGGTTCTTTCTAAGTTGAAAGAATCCAAAGCAGAACTTCCGCTTGCGTTTGGAAAAACGATTTCGGGTGATGTATATATAACCGATCTTGCAAAAATGCCCCACATGCTTATTGCCGGCGCAACCGGTTCCGGAAAAAGCGTTGGCATTAACATGGTCCTATGCAGTTTAATTTATGCTAAGCATCCTTCCGATGTAAAGTTTGTTATAGTTG
>CAZEDR010000351.1:0-3213 GCA_964510975.1 uncultured Melioribacter sp.
CGGGATCCATCAAATCATTTTTAGACCAAGCTTCGGGAATCATCATCATCATTGCGTGAGGAAGAGTTCTTCCTCCCATCACCAAAAGTTCAAGTACGGAATCAAAAGTTGCCGAATCACTTTGTCCATCCATAATAATAGGAAGCATTCTTCTTAAATCTTTTCCATAATGAGGAGATTCCATTACATGCTGACGCGCAGCCATCCAGTTTTTGTTGCCGCGAAGAGTGTTGATTTCACCATTATGTGCAATCATTCTGAACGGATGAGCTAAATCCCATGTTGGAAATGTGTTTGTAGAAAAACGCATGTGAAGCATTGTCATTCCGCTTTTCAAATCGGGATCGGTAAGGTCTTTATAATAATCTATTAACTGCTGGGCAAGCAGCATTCCCTTATAAACAAGAGTGCGGCTGGAAAAAGAAGGGACATAATATTTGCTTCGATCAAGCTTTAATTCCGCACGAACACGGTGATCTATTATTCTTCTAATAAGATAAAGTTTACGCTCAAACTCGTCCTGGTTTTGAATTTTCTTATTAGCCCCGATAAAACATTGGCGAATAAACGGCTGAGTAGCCTGTGCGCCTTTACCCGGAACAGAAGGATCAACCGGAACATCCCGCCAGCCAAGAAATTTCTGGTTCTCATCAAGAACAATTTTCTCAATTAAATTTTCAACAGATTTTCTGATGATGGGATTATGAGGAAGAAATATTACACCAACTCCATACTTCCCTTCTTCCGGTAAATTTATTTTTGTTCCGCCAGTTACTTTGCGCAAAAATTCATCCGGCATTTGAATAAGAATACCGGCACCATCTCCGGTGTCCGGATCGGCACCAACAGCGCCTCTGTGTTCCAGATTTTTAAGAATATCCAAACCTTTCTCAATAATTGCATGAGATTTTCTTCCTTTAATATCTGCTACGAATCCCATACCGCAAGCATCATGCTCAAAGGATGGCGAATACATTCCCTTGCACCGATTGACTGAAGCCGACTCGCCCAGTAATTCATAGAAAACATTTTTATTTATATCCGGCATATGGATACTCCCTTTAATAATTATTCACAGCAGTGAATAAACAAATTTATATTTTTCTTCCTTCCCACTTCTTTATGGGCTAAAGGTAAGTGAGAATTTTCAAGTAATGCTAGACTAGGTTAATTAGAATAGAATGGCGCGTAATGCTAATGACAATGTTTGCAAGAGCATTTCTAAGGAGGATGGTTATATTTAATCGCTTTTTGTTCATTAATTAGTCAACGCCATAAATCTAAGCCGTAATATAGAAATCATAACGAATGATGCAAGTGTTTTTTGCAAAAATATTCATTGTTGTGCATAATTATGCGTAACGCATTTTGAAGCTGGTTTCTATTGAAACACTGCTTGCAAAGCAAATATGTAAATCAGCAGATTCTGTTTCCAGATTCACCTTCGAAAAAGAAAAGATTATCATGCTGTAGCGATAATTCTATTTCCGCACCGGCAGCAAAATTTTCTTTTGGTTTTAATCGGGCGATTAGATTTTTCCCATCAATTCCAAAGTGAATAAACACTTCGTTCCCCATCTGTTCAACAACATCCAGCTTAACTTTTATCCCAGAGGCGCTGTTTATTTCGTCCGATATATTTTCCGGGCGAATTCCAAGTGTAACGTTCTTATCAATGAACTTGGAGAAAAGTTCTTCACCTACCGAAATTTGGAGAGTTTTATTTTCGCTAAAAAACTTCAAACCATTTACGCTGGCAATTTTTCCCTTAATAAAATTCATTGCGGGGCTTCCTATAAAACCCGCCACAAACTGGTTAGCCGGATTGTTATACAAACTCAGCGGCGAATCAACTTGTTGAACTATTCCATCTTTCATAACAACGATTCGGTTCCCCAGCGTCATTGCTTCCGTCTGATCATGTGTTACATAAACAACAGTAGTTTCGAGTTGATTATGCAGCCGCGCAAGTTCAGTTCTCATTTGCACGCGCAGCTTGGCATCAAGGTTACTAAGCGGTTCATCGAATAAAAACACTTTTGGCTTGCGAACAATTGCACGACCAACAGCAACACGCTGACGTTGTCCGCCGGAAAGCTGCTTTGGCTTTCTATTAAGCAATGGTTCAATACTAAGAATTTTTGCGGCTTCGTTAACACGTTCGTTAATTTTATCTTTAGGGAATTTTCTAAGCTTCAGACCAAAAGCCATATTTTCAAAAACCGTCATGTGAGGATAAAGCGCGTAATTCTGAAACACCATTGCAATATCTCTGTCTTTTGGCGGAACATCATTCACAAGTTTGCCGTCGATAAATATTTCGCCTTCGCTTATTTCTTCGAGTCCGGCAATCATTCTAAGCGTTGTGGATTTGCCACAGCCGCTTGGACCAACAAGCACCAGAAATTCCTTGTCTTTGATTTCCAGATTTACAGACTGAACCGCTCTGTTCTTACCTTCGTAAACTTTACCGACATTTTTAAGAATTACTTCAGCCATTTTTCCTCAACGGTTATTTTGTAAGATTCCTCCTCAACTTTTAGCTGAGAAAGAAATATTTTTTTATTTCATTAACATCATTTTCATTGTCTTCGTGAACAGCAAATTAGTTTCGCTACCGGCAACTATTCTACAGATATATATACCGCTTGCTAAGTTAGAAGCATTCCAAGCAACTCTGTGCATACCGGCAGAATAAGTACTATTTGCAAGCAATGCAATCTCTTGACCAAGTACATTATATATTTTTATATCAACCCGCGATGCTAATGAAAGAGCGAACTCGATTGTTGTGGTCGGGTTGAACGGGTTTGGATAGTTCTGACTAACTGCAAATTGTGTTGGAATTTGTAGTTCGTCTTTTTCAACATTTGTGATTGTTTCCCAAACTTTTGCTTCCACAAATTTATCGAATATCACTTTGTGTCCGGCATTGTTCAAATGAATGCCGTCTCCCAAACTATAAACGACTTTAATGGTGCCATCTAAATTTGCAAGTGTCGAAAACACATCCACCGCTTTGTCTTTATAGATTGCTAAAATGGAATCCTTGGTTTCAAATAAATTAGCTCTTTGAGCAACAGTAAAATTTCTTGGTTGAGTTGTGGTAAGCCATACATTAATTTTCTGATCGGCTGCAAGTTTTGTAACAGCTTTAAGATTGCTAATCTGTTCGGCAACTGTATAGTGCATATTCGCATCGTTGCTCGGAAG
>CAZEDR010000352.1:0-3197 GCA_964510975.1 uncultured Melioribacter sp.
TGCCAATTGAATTCGCATTTGCCAGCCGCCGGAAAATTCTTCTGTTCTTCTAAAGAAATCTTTTTCGCGAAACCCTAAACCCATTAACACTTTTTCAATTCTGGAATCAGCAGAATAAAAATCAATCTGTTCTTTCTTTAGATGTATTTCTCCAAGTTCTTCCAAAACTTCAGCGCGGTCTTCTTCAGAAAGGGAAGGGTCGTTTAAATTTTCCAGAACAAGCTGTTCCCGTTCATCTAAAGAATTGATGTCGGGGAGTGAAGACTTAACTTCGTTAAACAATGTTTGACCGCGGAAAGCAATAATGTCTTGAGGTAAATATCCAATCTTAATTCCTTTCTGCTTTTTTATGCTGCCGGATTCGGGTTGCTCTAATCCGCAAAGAAGTTTTAGGAAGGTAGATTTTCCGGTACCGTTCGATCCAACTAATGCAACTTTATCGTGACGGGAAATTCTAAGATTTACACCCTCGAATAAATTTTTACCGGTGAACTGAATAGAAAGATTAGATATATCAATCATAGAATTAGGAAAATTTCTTTAAAATTATTTACGAATAACAGCAACTTTGGATGTTTTAATATTGTTGCCTTCTTGATCTGATGCCACAATAATGTAAACGCCGCTAGCAACATAATCACCTTGCGTATTTTTGCCATCCCAGAAAGCTATCTTTCCGCCGGGCGTTTCAAAATTTGCAACCAAGTCACCGGCAATGCTCAAGATTTTGATGTTGCTGTTTCTAACAAGTCCATCAATAGTTACGCTGCTCTGATCTTTTCCGATAATAAATGGATTTGGATAAACAAAAATACTTTCAAAACTTTCCTTTGGTTCAATGAATGATGTAGAAAGTTCAGCTAAGCCGTAATCTGTTCCCATATATACTTTTCCACTTTTCGAATCAATTGCAATACTCATAACATTATCATCCGGCAGCGGGCTGTTTTTAGAGTTGAAATAGTTAATTAGCTGATATCCATCGGGAGACAAAACGAAGACACCATTGTTTGTTCCAATCCACTTTTGATCGATCGGATCCACGGCAATACAATTAACCATTTGATTGCGAACCGAAAGTCCGGCTAAAGTAGTTAAAGTAGTTTTAGGTCGAGAAGGATCGCTAATCATGTTTATACCAATGTCCAACCCGATCCAAAGTTGTCCGCGCTTATCAATAGCAAGACAAGAAATCAAATCGCTTGAAAGGCCATCAGACTTTGAAAGAAATCCTTGAGTGTCATCCAGCGTATTTTCCAGAGTACCTTTATCGTTGTAATAATAAATTCCTCTATTTCCTTGTGTAGCAAAAAACCATTTATAACTATTTTCATCGATGACCATCTTGTCAAGGAATTCACTTGTTGATATCGTAGGGCTTGTAAATGAATAGTGATACCATTTTTTGTCTTTAGTATAAACGCTTAACGGTTTTCCGGCAGCAGAAAGAGGATTTAAGAACCAAACATTTCCTTTCGTATCGGCTTTCAAATCAGAAATTACTAGAAATTTGTCGTTAGCTGGAATCCCGGTCATTCCCGAATTAGTAGTATTAAAAACAGTGAAAGTATTCTTCTTGTAGAAAATAGCTCCTTGTCCCCAAGACCCTAACAGAATAGATGAATCGGCTCCGATTGATAGATTATAAATTGCATCGGAGGGTAATTGAGAATAATTCTTCATGTTGTATGTTTTCCAAGAATCGCCATCAAACTCAAAGAATCCTTTACCGGTTATATCTTTACCGGTAGCAACCCATAATGAGCCGTTTTGTGCAACTGCCATATTGAGGAATGAATTACTCGCCGGTGCACTGGGCAATATATTCCTAACCTTGTTACTTTTTAACTCGATCAGTCCTGTTGTTGTAGATATATAATTTGCTTGTACAGAAGAGGTGATTGAGCTAAATGTAACGGAATTATTTTCATATAGCAGTGTCTCTTGATTACCGGAATACTGATAAAGTTTATTACTAGTTAATAATAAAAGGGAGGAGCCGCTTACAGTAAAATCTATAACGTCTATTCCTTTCAGCAGAAACTCGCTCCAAGTATTATTCTGAAATTTGAAAACGCCTTTTGAAGTTGCAGCAAGAATATCCGAGTTGTACTGAATTACTTTATATGGTTGCGCAGTTTGGATTCCGCTTACAAGAGTATAGTTATTCCAAGATTCCGGTGCGGAAAGATTCTGCGCTCCAACTTTTTGTACGGCGATTCCATTTTGTGTGCAGACGTAAAATAAATTGCTCTTGAATGCGCTTATAACTTTTGATTCTGCTGAAAAACTACCTAGTTTCAAAAAGCTATCAAGCAAAGACAATTTTTGTGCACTTAAAACTGCTATTCCAAACTCAGTAGAAACAATTATAGAATCACCTTTAACAAAAATGTTGTTTATTCTTTTTTGTGTTTTGTTGGAATTAAAGATGTCGAGGATTTTCGCAATCGAATTATTCGATGTGTTCAATACGTTAAGATGCCCTTCTCCCGAACCGAACCAAATGTTATTGTTTGCGTCGATTCCAATTGCAGTTAAATTCTGACTGCTCAATCCATCCGCCTTGGTATAAATTTGGAAAGATGTGTCGGTGATTCCGGTTTTAAATGCGCCGCCGGTAGTTGCAGCCCAAATATCATTCCCAATTACAACAGTACCGCTAATAGATTTCATATCGGCATAAATCTTCCATGAGCCAAAGTTCTGAGCAAGCAGATTAACTGCAGAAATAAAAACAATCAAAATAATTTTTGATGCTTTCATCCAATCCTCGTTTTGTGATTATAGATTGTAGAAAAAATAATGGGCAAATTTACCTATAAAAGTTAGATCAAAAAGTAGAAAAATTCATGCGCGATATGTTTTGTGGTAAGATTTATGCACTGTTCTTTTGCAACATTTTTCTCATTGCATCCAATTGATTGCCCGAAATATAATATTTACCCAGATTATCGTGATCCATTTTTTTCCCTCCATGAAAATCGGAACCGCCCGATTCAAGTAGGCAGTATTGATTAACTATTCCTCTGTAAAACTGGATTTGACTTTCGTTATGACAAGGATGAATTACTTCAATACCATCTATTCCGGCTTTTATTAAACTCATTAAGAAATGTTCCTTCATATAACCGGGATGAGCAATAAATGAAAGACCGCCGGAATCGTTAATAAGCTTAAGTGCACTTTGTGGGGAT
>CAZEDR010000353.1:0-3179 GCA_964510975.1 uncultured Melioribacter sp.
CTGTGTTCTGAAATAGTTTACAAGTTCATTAACTCTGTCTTTCAGATAAACTAAATTTTCTTCTTCATACACTTCCATTATGTTGCGGAGAAGTCTTCTTGCCAATCCTTCATTTTGCAAAGTGCGGCTGTGCCCGGCAACTCCATCTAGATAATGCATAACGTCACGGTTTCTTCCGTCAACGTAGCTTTTATCAAAATAATGTTCGGTAAACTTTTTAGTAAAAGCGCCGGAGTTAAGAAAGCTCTGCAAGTTTTCCATCAAACTGAGCATAAAGGAATTAGTAACAGCCGTAAAGCCGCTCGTCAAATAAGAAAAGTGATGCTTGTTCTTTGGAGTTCTTACGAGATGGGTTATGTAAGGAAGATAAGCGAGCTCAATATCATCATGATGGGGCGCGGTATGAAAGATAACTTCATTCTCAACCACCTTCATTCCATTTTCCAAACGTGTCTTAATGTTGCCTTCAATTTCCTTTGTAATATCATCCGGATTTTTGCCTAAACTATCCAGCACCAAATCTGTAATCTTATTCTCTTTGAAATCATCTTCAGTTAAGCGAGAAAGTCTTTTCGATTTTTCAACGACAAGATTGATTACGCTTCTTTCAATTGAATGCTGGGTAACAGGAGATTCATGTGTTACTTCAACATAGCGGCGTTCGCTTAAACGCAATGCTGCGCCGTGTGTTAAATAAAATCTAGCGTTCTCAAGTTTCTGTAAAGCAGTGGCCGGATATTTATTTGAAACATCATTCTGAATTGAATCCCTTACGATATTAGCCTTAGCTTCACCCGCAGCAATTATTATTGCGGTAGCATCTTTATTGTAGGCAATTGTTTCCAGACCAATTGTAATTACCAGTCTGTTTCTAGCAACTTCAATTCCGCCAAGATCGGTAGCGGCTGCGGCTTGTGTTTCGTAGTTGGTAGAAATCAATCGCGTAGTAGAAAAGTGATCGCTTCCCTGTACGTTGAATCCAATGTGTCCGTCCGGGCCAATGCCGCCCAAGAAAAATCCAATACCTCCCATCTCACGAATTTTTCTTTCGTAGTTAGAGCAGTATTCATCAAGAATTTCAATCGTCTCTTTTTGCAATCTCTCTAATCTCGATCCGGCCCATCTTGTTCTTAATGAAAGATCAACTTTCTGATCCGGAAAGATTTCGTTAAGAGGCAATCCGTTTGCCGTCGGTATTTCGTTAATGTTCATCAGCAAAGCATTCTTCGGGTTTAATCCCCAAAGACGGAAATAGAAATTCTGTATGTAGTAATAGAAGCTGTTATGCTGACCGCTGTCAATTGGATAAAATTCATCAATCTGAACGAATCTTAAATTTTCGAGAGAAGGTTTAGCTACATCTTTAATTCCAACTTCGTTAAGAATATTTTGGATCGGTTCAGTATCCCATTCTTTAATAATCTTAGCTACCCATTTAATAAAATGCTCTGGTGTTTTTCCGGTCGGCAAAGAAATTACACCGTTCGGATTCTCAAGAACCCACTCTATAAAACGGAGTGCGGTCATCTTACCCAGTTCCGGAAAACTATCTACTTGTATTACCGGAAGTTTTTCTACGGGTCTGTATATGAATTCCTTTCCCGATAAAGAAAGGTAATGCTGTTCAACTTTTGATTGCGGTTGTTTTAGTTTTTTTTCATCAACCTTTTTCTGTTTTGCCTTAGGCATGTTCTATCCTCTCATTTTTTCAGCATCAACACATGTGAATATGATTTTAGTTTTCCTTAATTACTAACCGAAGTTATATACTTTGTGATTTTGTGTCTTTGTGGCTCTATTTTAGATTTCTCTTTTGCCACTAAGGTACTGTGTTAAAAGTCAATAGTAATTAAAAAAGATAGAACAAAAATTCATCGTATATTTTTAATACTAAGCTGGAATATAATTCGGTACATAGTCAACGTTCTTTTTGAAAATAGTATAGATAAGAACAAGGAGTTTTCTAGCAACAGCAACGATAGCAATTTTCTTAATGTTCTTTTTAATTACTAAACGAATATATGTATGCTTCAATCTCTGATTATATTTACACGCTGATAAAGCAGGCATGTAAACAGCTTGACGTAAAAAGCGATTCCCTTTTTTAGAGATAGATGTTTTATGTTTCTTTAAACCGGACTCGTTGTGAACAACATCCAACCCAGCATAGCTGGTAAGTTGTTTGGTGTTTTCAATTAAAGCAAAACCATTTGTTTCTGCAACGATAGAAACTACGGTCATAAAACCAACACCTTCTATCTTGTCGATCTTGTTGATTCTGTCGTTAAGGTCAGAATCATTTTGTACAAGTTCTTTGAGTTGTTTTTCAATTTCTTTTAATTGTTTCTGAAAGACAGATAATGTTGCCTTACTTCTTTTAAGAGATTCTTTCAATGGCTCATAAGAGTATTCCTTAGCGTGTATCTGGTTTTTTACTTGAGCCGCCATTCTCTTAATCGAATTGTATTCTCTTGTAAGTGCTTTAAGAGCCTTCATTAAAGGGCTTGGAACTTGCCAAGGCTGCATTTGCCTTTCAAGACCAAACTGAGTAATCATTTGGGCGTCTAGTTTATCGGTCTTAGATTTGATGTCCAAAGTCTTAGAAAAGTTCTTTGTTTTATTTGGAAGTACTACGATTACTTTCAAATGCTTTTCAGTCAGAAAGTAAGCTAGGTTCTCGTAATATACACCGGTAGCTTCCATAACAAAATAAAGTGGCGCTGTTAATGTTCCTTTGTTCTTTTTAGTAAAGGAGATTAGTTCTCTGAATCCACTGAGATTATTATCAAAAGTTTTCGCCGGAGTGATTTTCTGTTCTTGGTTTATGCTAAGAGTTCCATAACCGGCAACTAAGGTATCTTTCGATACATCGATACCAACGACTTGTTTGATAATTTCCACTGGATATTTCCTTTGTTTTATTTTTGAGCTATGGCTTTTTTGCTTCTTTGAAAACTTCTCTCGTATTATTATGCGGGATTTCCAATTAATGGAATCTCTAAGTACTGTTCAGTTTTTAAGAAGCTCAAGAGGAATGGTGAGTAATATCTTAGTGACGATATCATTTAATAATGTATCTAGGCACGAACCGCTCTACCATTCCTTAAGCCAGTATTTTTATGAACAAAATTAATATTGTAACTCGTACAAAATCTTTATCCTTAACATACGAGTCACAA
>CAZEDR010000354.1:0-3173 GCA_964510975.1 uncultured Melioribacter sp.
CGAATCTATTAATGATGTTTGGGCTGTAAATATGGATGGAGGAAGCCTTGATTGTCTTTACAGATACTATGGTAATCATTGGCTCCAGTATAGAAAAATTCCTAGTCAAGTGCCCATTTACAATTTAATGTCGGGTTACTTGGTTAACGGGAAGTTGTGGCTCGTTTCATCAGAGGGAAACATTTGGAAATATGAAAAGGAAATAATGACTAAAGAAACTATGCTTACTTATGATAATGATCGATTATCAATTTTTGAAATTGACGGCAAATCAGAAAATGAAATTTATGCAGTAGGAAGCAGGGTGAAACAATACAGCCAAGACGGATGCATACTTTATTATGACGGAAATAAATGGGCACAAAAAACATTATTGATTGGGTACGGTGGTTTTGTAAATATTAAGTACTGCGCTAAAAACAGTTTTTATTTTATAGTAGGAAACAGTAGTTATTCTACGGGCTCAATTAATAAATTGTATAAGTATGATGGGAAAATTCTTGACAATATTTATACAGCCGATAAGGGTAATCTAAGAAGTATTCATACGGTAGACGGATACTTATTTACTACACTTGGCAATTCAGTTTACCGTTATTACAAAGAAAAGTTTGACATGCTATTTACAGATAACGATCCGGAATTTGGAGGTATGATATTTGGCAGGTCCAAAAACGACATATTTGTACGTATGCAGCATGGGGTAAAACATTGGAACGGCACAGACCTAAAATATATCCTGAAGTTGCCAACCAACATAAGACTCCAAAACAAAATGCATATTCTGAAAGATGATGTTTTTGTAGATACCAAAGACTTAAACACGAATTACGATATAATTTACCATGGAAAACTAAAATAGAGGGACAAAGCACAAAAAAATATAAGTATGGCTTTCTTTTTCCTCTGTATGTTTTCATTTATCACGTAAACTCTTATTTTGTCTCGCAAACAAAAACCTTTCCTATGAGAATAAAATGAACATTCTATTTATTGTAGCCGGTGCCGCTCTGATATTTGTTTTCTTTTACAAAATTTACGGTTCATTTCTAGCAAAAAAAGTTTTCGATCTAAATGATTCTACTCCAACTCCGGCAGTAAGCATGAGCGACGGAGTTGATTACGTTCCGGCAGAATCAAAATTTTTAATGGGACAACATTTTTCCGCAATAGCTGCAGCGGGTCCAATTACCGGACCAATCATAGCCGGAGTATTATTCGGCTGGCTTCCCGCGTTAATATGGATTGTGCTCGGCTCAATCTTCATCGGCGGCGTTCACGATATGGGCTCTATCGTTGCGTCAATCCGCTACAAAGCAAAATCAATTACAGAAGTTGTCCGTGTTAATGTTTCCAAGCGCGCATGGATTTTATTCATGATTTTTATTTGGGTTACGCTTGTGTATGTGATCGTTGCGTTCACGGATGTTACGTCAAGCTCGTTTGTTGGAACGATAACTTTAGAAAACGGAGATAAAGTCGGCGGCGGCGCAATTGCAACCTCTTCATTACTGTACTTGGTTTTACCGGTTATCATGGGAATTTTACTTAAGAAGACAAAACTTTCGTTGACTGCTGCGACTGTAATATTTCTTCCGTTGGTCGGTTTATCAATTTGGATTGGACCCTCAATTCCGCTTGATCTTAGCGCTTGGCTTGGATGGTCTTTGCACGATACTCAAAAAATTTGGAACGGGTTTATTCTGCTCTACTGTTTTATCGCGTCAATCATTCCGGTTTGGGTTTTACTGCAGCCGCGCGGACATTTAGGCGGATATTTTCTTTATGCAGCTTTAGCCGCCGCTGCAATTGGATTAATCTTTGGCGGATTCACAATTCAATATCCGGCGTTCACAATTTCTTCTGAAAGCAATGTTGGCAATTTCTGGTTCCCGATGTTTCCTGTTCTGTTCATTACTGTTGCTTGCGGCGCTTGTTCGGGATTTCACTCATTAGTGGGATCCGGCACAACATCTAAGCAGCTTGCAAAAGAAAGCGATGCAAAAGTTGTTGGTTATGGAATGATGCTGCTGGAGGGAATGGTTGCCGTTGTTTCTCTTGCATGTGTTATGATTCTTGCAAAGGATAGTGCATTAATAAAAGCTTCTCCAAATTTTATTTACGCTTCCGGCATCGGTCAGTTTGTTCAACTTATTGGAATTCCAGCAGCGCTTGGAATTTCATTTGGCTTAATGGCATTTACTACTTTCGTTTATGATACTCTTGATGTTTGCACACGCTTATGCCGCTACATTGTAGAAGAATTAACCGGCTGGAAAACAAAATCCGGGAGATACTTTGCAACCGGCATTTCGATACTTGTTCCGTTTCTTTTTGTAACATCAACAATGAACGACGCAGCGGGAAATCCAATTCCAGCTTGGAAAGTTTTCTGGAGTATCTTTGGCGCTTGCAATCAAATGCTTGCCGCGCTTGCACTAATTGGAATTACAGTATGGCTTTACAAAACTGCTAAGTTCAAATATGCTTGGGTTGTTGCCTTTGTTCCCGCCGTTTGGATGTTTTTAATGAGCAACTGGGCGTTTTTAGTTTTGATGCGCGACGGCTGGTTCAAAACGGGCAGCTTTGTATTAACCGGAAATCCGGTTCCTATTGTTGCTCTGTTTTTATTTGTGCTTTCATTTACAATTGCAACGGAAACTATTTATGCTGTGTTTATTAAAAAACCGGAAGAAACTCTAGCTTAAAAAAGGATGATAGTTTGCCTTAAATAGCAGTAATTGATTATTGAATAAACACTTTGTTGGATAATCAAATTTTATATTGCATTTTTAAATCCATGAAAAAGAAATTAGAAAATATTATTGATACTCTAAGAGAACTAAATCCAACTCTGCAAAAGCAATTTGCCGTAGAGACCATTGAATTGTTTGGTTCTTATAGCCGTATGGAAAACAATTCCAAGAGTGATCTTGATTTGTTGGTAACATTTTCTAAAACACCCGGGTTAATTAAATTTATTGCTCTGGAAAATTTTCTTACCGATGAAGTTGGTATTAAAGTTGATCTCGTAATGAAGAATTCACTAAAGCCGAGATTAAGAAACCCCATTCTAAACAGCTCTCTTCCAATATGAAAGATTATTTTGTTTATATCCGAGACATGCTGGATTCTGCTGAAAAGGGATTGTCTTTTGTAAAGGGATTTGATTT
>CAZEDR010000355.1:0-3171 GCA_964510975.1 uncultured Melioribacter sp.
AGGAGTATAAAATGAATAAAAATTTAATTAAGTTTTTCATCTACATGCTGGTTTTAACGCTTCCTTTTGCGTTATTGGCAAAAGGAGGAGATGGTAAAAACCAGCTTAGGAAGACGCTGGGCTCTCCTATTTCGACCAGATTTAATATTAACAATGTTTCTACTTGGATTTACAATAACGGTTCATCTGATATTCAACCAAATGGAAACTCAGGCTTTATTTTCCCTAAATTCTCAAATAAGGCTCCTTTTTACCAATCGGGTTTTGTTTGGGGTGGCAAACTTGATGGAGCTATCAGTGTGAGCGGATCTGCTTACCGTCAAGGTACACGTCCAGGTAGAATTGTTTCTCCCGGCGTTGCACAGTCGGAAAGTGATCCGGATGTCAGGATCTATAGAGTAAGAAGAGATATTACGGGTTACGCTGATCCAGTAAAAATGCGCAGCAAAGTGAAAGCAGAAGTTAGAGATGAAGGTGGTACTGCAGCAGATGTAGTAACTCAATATCAAGCTGATTGGAATGAATGGCCTGCTGCTCAAGGCGCTCCTTACGAAGATATTGATAAAAACGGAAGTTATGACCCGACAAAAGACATCCCAGGTTTTGTTGGCGCAGATCAAACAGTTTGGTTTGTAAATAACGATCTGGATGCAACTACTATGGATTATATGTACGGTTCTCTTCCTCAAGGAATTGAACAGCAAGTTACAATTTGGGGTTACAATAAAGCTGGTGACCTCGGTAACATGCTCTTTAGAAAATATATCATCATCAATAAAAATGCGAAACAGAAACCTATAACAGATATGTATGTTACAATGTGGTCAGATCCTGATAACGGAGACGCTGGTGATGATTATGTTGGTATTGATACTACTCTTAGTTTACAGTATATCTACAATGCAACGACAAATGACGCGACTTATGGTTCTAATCCTCCGGCAGCTGGTTTCGACTTCTTCCAAGGGCCTAGAATAAAAACAAACGCTCCATCTGATACAGCTATTTTCAAGGGTAAAAAGTGGGTTGGTTATAAAAACTTACCTGCAACTGGTTCTTACTACTTTGTAAATGGCGGTACTTCTGATTACCTAGATCCTAACCAAGGTCTATCTTCTGGATCATTGCAATTTTATAACTTAATGCAAGGTAAAACTCGTAATGGTAATTATTTTCCGGTTCCAACTCAAGTAACTCCACGTTCGGAAAATGAAACTAACTTCCCGCTTTCCGGCGATCCGGTTACCGGCACTGGTTATTTAGATGGAATTATAAATCAACCTGGTGACAGAAGAATGGGTATGGCTTCCGGTCCATTTACTTTAGCTTACGGTGATACTCAGGAAGTTGTAGTTGCGCAAATATGTGCTGGCGGAAGAGCCGGTATTAGCAACATTAGAGCTATCACATTGTTAAGAGCTGCTGATAAAGAAGCTCAAAAAACTTTCAACAATTTCTTCCCAAAACCAACTCCTTTTTTGAATCCGGTTGTTGAAGTTGTAAACTTAGACCGCCAGGTTGTTCTTAACTGGGGTTCTGATGTTGCTGCTGCAAGTACTACAGAAAATTACGCTGATGAATTCTATCAATTCCAAGGATATGAAGTATTTCAGTTGGCAACCGAAGGTTCGTCTATAGAAGATCCTTCAACTGTTCGTATTGGCACTTATGATATAGCTGATGGAAAAACTTCAATTATATACGGAGATATCGATCCGGTAAGTTCTGATGTAATATCTAAAGTATATCATTATGGAACTGATTTTGGATTGAAAAGACAAATATTGTTGAAGAAAAATTATATAACAAATGAAAATCTCAACAACGGATCCAGATACTTTTATGCAGTGAGAGCTTATGCTACTACAGATTCTTCTTTTGTTGAGCAGCAATCTATTGTTACTACTTTAGATGTCCTAACGGCAGTTCCACAAACACCAGATCCTGGTGTAAGATACGGTATTGCTGCTGGAACTGTAATTGAAGCTACTCAAACCAAAGGAAGCAGTGATGGCAATGTTGAAGTTACTGTAGTAGATCCAAATAAAACAACCGGACATGCTTATAAAACTACTTTCGAATTAGATGCTCAATCCGGCGCGCTTATTTGGAATTTGATTGATGATACAGCAAAGAAGACTGTTCTAGCAAAACGTGATTTAGTAGAAGATGAATCTGGAGAGATTGTTGATGGAATAGTTCTTAAAGTTGTAAGTCCTCCTGTAGAAATTAATACATGGACTTTCTCCGGTGGAACCCGTTGGTTTACAGGTGTTAACTGGGGTGGTTTACAAATGGGTGGTGGTCTAGATGTTGGTCCTAATTTCTGGGGCTCTAATCTTGCCGCCGATCAATACAAAAAAATAGAAATTAGATTTAAAACTACTGCTACAGGGCAAAAAGCTTATCGTTATCTTCGTGGAGGTACACCAAACTATGCATATCAAGATTATACTCCACAGCATTTTGAAGTATGGGACGTTACTTCAAGTCCAGCAGTTCAATTAGCCGCAGCTTATGTTGAGCAAAAAGGTGTTGCAGAGGCAAATTCTTTGTGGAAACCAACACTAAGTACCGCTGATAGAGAATACTTATTTATTTTCAATACTCCATATACCGCAGAACCACAGAGCCAGTATACAGGAGTGCAAATATTCCAAGCAGCTGCTAATCTTCCAATTATGTATGCTTGGTGGCCTTTATTGCGTGGTGCTACTTATACCTTTAATCCACAAGATGGACAGAAACTTACCATTACGCCTAACTTCTCAATTGCTCCTGGGCACGAATTCAGTTTCAATGTTCCAGCAATGACTGTAAGTGCTGATCTAGCAAAAGCAGATGTTGAAAAGGTAAATGTATTCCCTAACCCGTATTATGGTGTTAACTCTCAAGAAATTAACAAATATCAAAGATTTGTTACTTTCAACCATTTACCAAAGTTGGCTACAATTAGAATATTTAACCTTGCTGGTCAGCTAGTTAGAACAATAGATAAGAATGCTGATTCACAATATCAAAGATGGGATCTCAAGAACTTCGATAACTTGCCGGTAGCAAGCGGTATGTATGTTGTTCTTGTTGATATGCCGACTGAAGGTGTGAAGAAGACTCTTAAGCTTATCGTTATTCAAGAAACGCAAGTATTAGATAAATTCTAATAAAATTTTA
>CAZEDR010000356.1:0-3167 GCA_964510975.1 uncultured Melioribacter sp.
CCCCCAAAAATAAAAGCACAAGAAAATTCAATTGGAAAATTATAGACTTCATTTTATCCTCTTCAAGATAGATAAATCAAAAATCACATTGTTATTTAAATCATTAATAGCCCAAATTTGTACAGTAACTTGAACTTACTGTAAATTACTTAACTCACCTTACGCAAAAAAGTTTTATCTCGGTGTTACTCAGTGACTCCTCAGTGGCACTCTGTGTAAAAAAAAACAGAAATATCACAAAGAAACACAGAGCAAATACCGAGAATCACGGAGAAAAAATCTTCATTCTGATTCTTGCGTAAGGTGAATTACTTAATTGGTTGAAAATCCTGTTGCACAATCCGCAAGAAAATGCAAACTACAAAAATGGACTTGACTCTGCTCAAGATGACTCATATTAAATACAGTTTTATATATTCTTGATTGTTTGTATTCATCAACAAGAGTTGCAAAGGAAAAGTAGGTTTTGGTTTTCATTACATCTCCCCAAATAAAGGATTGGTACAGTTAACAATATTTATTCCACTGTTAAAATCTAAATTAGATTCAGAAAAAGCAATGCAATTACTGGTTCGCTATGAATAGATTGCGTGGGGGAGAAGGAATTTCGGAAGTGCCAAATATATAGGGTCGAGATAACCTCGACCCTCAATAATGGATTTATTTTTTCTTACGAATAACTTTTTTCCCGCCACGGCGGACAGGCTTTACAGCTACCTTTTTCACAACTTTCTTAACAGTTTTTGACTTTTCACTTTTCACGTTTTTTGTTTTAACAACCTTCACGCTACGACGGACAGGCTTTACAACTTTTTTCTTAACGGCTGCTTTTTTTGCTGTCGGCTTTATTTTCTTAACTGCTTTTTTAACAACCGCTTTCTTCACTGTTTTCTTTTTAGCCGCCGGTTTTTTCTTGGAAGTTATTGTCTTTTCACGTTTCACTTTTTCCGTTTTCCGTTTTCCGGGTTTCTGAACCTTCTGCCTTGCAGCTATCAAGTTAAGCGCTCCGCCCGATTTGAACCATTCAACTTGTCCGGCATTGAAAGAGTGGTTTAGAACAATCTCATCAACAGAACCATCTTTGTGTGTAACAATTAACTGAACTTGTTTTTCCGGTGCAAGCGCGCTCAAGTTAGGGATGCTCAGTCTATCATCTTCTTGAATCTTATCGTAATCGCTTGGATTAGCAAATGTAAGAGGAAGCATCCCTTGTTTCTTCAAATTGGTTTCGTGGATGCGCGCAAAAGATTTTGTAATGATTGCTTTGCCTCCGAGGAAGCGTGGCTCCATTGCAGCGTGTTCTCGGGATGAACCTTCGCCGTAATTTTCATCACCAACAACAACCCAGCCGATGTTTTGCGCTTTATATTCGCGAGCAACTTCGTGTACTTGTTTGTATTCACCAGTAAAAAGATTTTTTGCTTCACCGGTATTTCTGGTATAGGCATTAATTGCACCGAGGAACATATTCTTAGAAATGTTATCCAAGTGTCCGCGGAATTTTAACCAAGCACCGGCCGGTGAAATATGATCGGTTGTGCATTTGCCTTTTGCTTTTAAGAGAAGCGGAGCGTCAACTATATCGCTGCCGTCCCAAGCTTTGAACGGTTCCATAAACTGGAGACGGTCAAAATTATCGGGCATAGCAATTTTAGTTTTGAAACCGTTTTTGCTTGGCGCGAGAAATCCTTTTTTATCTTTCAAGAAATTTTTCTTTGGAAGTTCTTCTCCGTAAGGCGCATCAAGTTTTACTTGCTCACCGTTTTCGTTTTCCAAATAATCTGTTTCCGGATTGAATGAAAGCTTACCGGCAACAGCCAAAGCTGTTGTAATTTCCGGACTAGCAACAAAAGAAAGTGTTTCGGGATTGTTATCGTTTCGTTTAGCAAAATTTCTGTTGAATGAATTTACGATTGTGTTGCGTTCACCGGTTTTTATATCCATACGTTTCCACATACCAATGCAAGGTCCGCAAGCGTTTGCTAAAACTTGCCCGCCAAAATCTGTAAGAGTTTTTAACTGTCCGTCACGTTCAATTGTAGCGCGTACTTGTTCGGAGCCGGGAGAAATTTTGTATTCCGATTTTGCTTTCAATCCTTTTGATAAAGCATTCTTAACAATGTTTGCTGCGCG
Organism: uncultured Melioribacter sp.; assembly: GCA_964510975.1. Taxonomy (GTDB): domain Bacteria; phylum Bacteroidota; class Ignavibacteria; order Ignavibacteriales; family Melioribacteraceae; genus Stygiobacter. The sequence goes on from CAZEDR010000356.1 coordinate 2,134, forward strand.
GTCAATATCTTCGTAACTGCTGTTTGTGCAGCTTCCTATTAATGATACGCTGACTTTTTCCGGAAAGTTGTTATCAACAATTGCTTGTTTCATTTTAGATAAAGGCCAAGCGCGGTCCGGTGTAAATGGTCCGTTCAAGTGTGGTTCTAATTCATCTAAATTAATTTCAACAACTTGATCATAATACTTTGCTGGATCGGCATATACTTCGGCATCGGCTTTTAGCACAGCAGCATTTTTACGAGCGAGTTTTGCAACATCAGCACGGTCGGTTTTTTCTAAATACAAAGCCATTTTCTCATCAAACGGAAATACGGAACAAGTTGCACCAATCTCTGCGCCCATGTTGCAGATTGTTGCTTTACCTGTACAAGAAATAGATTCAGTTCCTTCGCCAAAATATTCCACAATTGCACCGGTGCCTCCTTTAACTGTTAACAAGCCGGTAAGTCTTAAGATAACATCTTTTGGGGAAGTCCAGCCGCTAAGTTTTCCGGTTAGTTTAACGCCAATAAGTTTTGGCCATTTTAATTCCCACGGCATTCCAGCCATAACATCAACAACATCGGCACCGCCAACACCAATTGCTAACATTCCTAAGCCGCCGGCGTTTGGAGTGTGAGAATCTGAGCCGATCATTAATCCGCCGGGGAAAGCGTAGTTTTCTAAAATCACTTGATGAATAATTCCCGCACCCGGTTTCCAAAAACCAACGCCATACTTTTGACAAATCGTAGCGAGGAATTCATAAACTTCTTTGTTCTCTTCGATGGCTTGTTTTAAATCCGAAACGCTTCCGTTCTGAGCAACAATTAAGTGATCTGCATGAGCAGTTGCCGGAACAGCGGCTTCTTTTCTTCCGGCATGCATAAACTGAAGCATAGCCATCTGAGCAGTTGCATCTTGCATTGCAACACGGTCGGGGGCGAAATCAGCAAAATCTTTTCCGCCTACGAATGGAGTTTTGGGAGATTCCCACAAATGTGAGTAGAGAATTTTTTCTGCGTAAGTCATCGGTCTGCCAACAACTTTGC
>CAZEDR010000357.1:0-3152 GCA_964510975.1 uncultured Melioribacter sp.
AACCACAATAACTGTAAGTGCTGATAGTAATGGGCTGAATGGTTTCTATGGCACTGGTGATTTGAAAATTAATAACGCTACTGCATCGCATAATGAAAAAAATGGAATTATTGCTGCCAATGTACTTGCAAAGAATATTAAAACTGAGTTTAATAAAAACAGTGGTATTAGCGCCTTAGGCAAAGTAGATATTGGTTCAAGTATAGATTTTAGATCTTTAGTTGGAAATAATGGATCGGGAGGTATTGTTGGCAGCGAAGTATTCGCTTATAATCTTAATATTGTTGGCAATAAAGGTGATGGAATTGTTGGGCGGGAAATTCAATTTAATTCAGGCTCATCAATGGTGAACACCGGTTGGGGAGCTTACGTAAGTGGTAATTCTACAAAAAGTAAATTTACTTCTGTCAGTTTTGCTAAGAATGGAAAAGGAGCTATCAGATACGCACAATTAGGTCAAGAGAATAAATCGCTATTAAAAAGTAAGGATAACTATTCGGTCTCTACTCCTACAATCTTAAATTGCGATATTAACGAAAATTCAGGTCCGGGAATTCAGTATGAAGCAAATGGAAACATTGATGTTAGCGAAAGTAACATTTACAATAACTCGGCATATGGAATTCTCAATCTCTCAAGTTCTTCTAACATTAATGCTAATAATGTATGGTGGGGATCAGCAACTGGTCCTTCTGGGAATGGGAGTGGGCAGGGTGATAAAATCCAGGGTAATGTAAATGTACAATCATGGTTAAGCAGCCAAGTTAGTATGCTTGTCTCAGTCAAGCCGGATACACTCAATATACCATTTGTAGGAAAAGACTCATTGATGGTAACAATTAAACAATTAGTTGGTACTATTGATAAAGTGAACGTTTCATTTAACGACCCTTCTGGATTAATTAAGAACAATAATAATTTGCAATTGCCTCTACATTCAATAGATGGTGTTGATTTTCAACTAATTCTTGAGCCAAAAGAAAATACAGTCTCTGGTATGCATACTGTTAGTATAAACGCAGTTTCGAATTCCAACTCCACAATCAACGCGACTGCTAAATTGACGGTTTACCTTTATAACAGAATAATAAAGGAAATAAAAATCCTAGAAGATGATATTGTAGTAATTCAAGGAGGTGATATTGAATTACATGCGGTTGCTATAGATCAATTTGGAAATGAAATGCAAATCCATACAACTTGGTCTGCTACTGGTGGCACTATTGATACAAATGGTGTATTCCTTGCAGGCAATTCAATAGGAGAATTTGAAATCAAAGCAACTCACTCCGGGAAAGAAACGATTAAAAAAGTTAAAGTGATTTCTAATCAAAGAAGTTTAGTGAAGATAGTCCTCTTCCCGGATTCGATTCAAACAAACCCGGGCAAGACTATACAATTTTATGCAAGCGGACGAAATCAACTCAATTTACCATGCGCTTTGAGTCCAGTATGGGATGCAACTGGAGGTACTATTGATTCGCTTGGTTTATTCACTGCCGGGAATTCACTGGGGAATTATTACATCAAAGTTAAAAACCAAACTGGAAATGTTTTTGCGCAAGCCATTATCAAAATAATAGATGTTACTGCAATTAAAGATGAAATCATCCCGGTCGCATTTTCCCTTTCCCAAAATTATCCCAATCCGTTTAATCCGGAAACAAAAATCAAATACGATTTGCCTAAGACATCGCGCGTTGTATTGAAAGTGTATGATATTCTTGGAAGGGAAGTAACTACACTAGTTAACAAGGAACAATCAGCCGGAAAGTATGAAGTAGTGTTTTCTTCTAAAAAGTTAAACCTGGCGAGCGGAATTTACATTTATAGAATTATAGCCGGGGATTATTTGTGTATAAGAAAGATGCTGCTAATGAAATAATTATCAATCATAAAAACTGGAAACAGCGTATGAAAAAGTATATATGTTCCGCATTCTTTGTTTTTAGTATGATTGTACTTAACGCACAATCTGTTTGGCAAGAAACAAATATTACTAAAGAATATATCTGGTCTTTCGCCACTGCACCTAATGGATATATTTATGCTGCTGGTAACTCAAGCGGAGTTTATCGCTCGATAGATAATGGATTAACCTGGACTCCATCTTCTGCCGGATTTTCTGAATTAATTCTAAAATATGTTACGGCTGTTACGGTAAATAAGAACAATATAGTTTTCGCCGGCACTTTTGGCGGCACTGTATATAAATCAATTGATTTTGGATTGACGTGGACTTTAGTTAATCCCTCTTACAACCTTGGTGCAATCAATTGTATAATTTCTCTTTCTAACGGTGATTTGCTTGCCGGCTCTGATGTAATTGGTGTCAATTATTCATCCGACAATGGAGTTACCTGGATTCAAAAAAACTACGGAATTTCGAATCCAAAAGTGAAATCACTTGCTCAATTTGCAAATGGAGATTTATACGCCGGAACCGATAGTGACGGCTTATATAAATCTACAAATCTTGCTGTTACATGGACATCAATCGGATTAAAAACAGCCTCAACAAAAATTACAGCAATAATAAAAGATGATTCGGGCTCGCTCTTCGTTACTGTTTGGGGTCAACAATCATTAGGCAACGGTGGACTTTTCATCTCGGCTAATGAAGGAGTTCAGTGGGCTAAAGCTCCGGTAGCTTCATCATTTCAAGCATTTTCATCAGCAATCACAAATAGCAAAGGAGATGTTTTTATAAGTGTCTTCAGTGATGGTGTTTACAGAAGTACAGATCATGGTAAAAATTGGAATGAGTATAAATCCGGTTTTGGTTATGCGGGAATTCAAGCGTTAGGAGTTTCGCTGACTGGAATTTTAGTTGCCGGTACTTACGGAGCCGGCATTTATAAAACTATATCGCCAACTACAGATATCACACAATCAAAAGAACTAACGGCAAACTATTCGCTGTACCAAAATTATCCTAATCCCTTTAATCCGGAAACAACGATTAGCTACAAGCTACAAGCGGCAAGCAAAGTAAGCTTAAAAGTATTTGATTTGCTTGGAAGAGAAGTAACTACACTTGTTGATGAGTTTAAACAGCCCGGGAATTATAAAGTAATATTTAATGTAAAGACGCCATATCAGAATCGGCGTGACCGAGCCTTGACGGGTATAGCGTCTTTACATAGCGGAGT